>NNSL01000322.1 GCA_003123965.1 Balneolaceae bacterium SMO_bin1 | reverse complement strand
TGGATGAAAATAATAGAGTCTACACCATCAACAGAAAAGGGGAAGTGCCGGTGATTTCAATTTACCAATTTGAATATCAAGAATAACAATAACAGATCTATTTAGAAGAAGAGTGTGGACAAATAAGTCATGGCAAAATTAGGTAAGCACTTATTTTATGCCGAACATGAATATAAATAAACTGTCTTAGGTCAAATTAGATTAATTTTCCCGTCTTGAGATAAGGCCTATAAAACCACCCCCACCCACCGAAATAATTAGCAACGCGATGGGCAGCCAGTCGCCGTGGCGGGCGTAGAAGGTGAGCTCGGTGAGCACGGGTACGTTGTATTTAAAGGCGGTGTTTTGCCAATAGGGCGTTTTCTTTTTGATGGAGCCATCGGGGGCTATGATACCCGAAATGCCGTTATTAGCACTGCGTACTACCCAGCGATCAAATTCAATGGCCCGCAGGCGCGCGTAGGCAAAATGCTGGGCGTGCCCGCTGGTATCGCCCCACCAGCCGTCGTTGGTGATGATGGAAATAAAGCCGGCGCCGTTTTGCACAAAGTGGCGAATCCAGCCGGGATAGACGGAATCGTAGCAGATGAGCGCGGGTGTTTTAGTGGGGCCGACGCGAAACTGGTCAACCGCATTGCCTTGGCCGTAATTCTGGATTTCAGCCCAGTTTACGAGCCCGAATACATCAATGGCATTGAAAAAGTGCACGAATGGGAATCGCTCAACAATGGTCACCAGGTTGTGTTTGCGGTACAACTGGGTAGTTGAATCGGGGTAGAAGCCCACGGCGGAATTGAATGTAAGAAAGGGCGTTTCACCGGCCATTTGCGGAAGGGCGGGGTGATCATTTTGTGTATAATATTCGTAGAAACCAGCCCCGGCAATGACGGTTGCATTCCATTCAGCCGCTTGATTTAACAGCCGCTGTTTGGCTTGGTTTACGTATCGGTTATTCATGGGTCGATTTGCAAGGTAGGGGTGAACCGCATTTTCCGGCCAGATGATCAGGTCGGTCTCATCGGTCTGCAGCGAATCACTCATATCAATCAGCAGCTGGAGGCTTTGGTCCGGGCTGGTAAATCCGCCGTAATCGCTGTAGGAATCAAAGTTAGGCTGCGCCACGACCGTTTCAACATGGGTTTCGCTTTGCGGCAATGGTCGACTGTACTGCAGCAAAGAGATGGCGGGCAGCAAAATTATTAAGGCGACTGCGCTCCATCGTAATGATGTTTTCTGCAGGCGCAATCCTTGATAAAAAAGCGCCGAGACCAACATCACCCAGAACGAAATGCCTAAAAAACCGGTGACTGAAATGTACTGGATTACGGCCGTGGCATTGGCCCACCCGTTGCCCAATGAAAGCCACGGCCAGGATAAATCCCATTGGTGATGCAAGTATTCAAAGCTCACCCAGAAGGCGGCTTGCAGCAGAGCGATGAGCCATCCGCGGGAAAGGCGTTTTTGGGCATGGTACTGCAGCATTACCACCAGTGCCATGAGCACCGCGTTAGCCAAAATGGCAGCAATGCCGGCGGCAAGTGAGGCCATCATCAGCCAGTAGCTAACGATGATATTCCACACAAGAAAGCCGGGATAAATGTGATAGGCCGCGTCTTTGGCTGAGTTGCTGAGATCAATCAGCCGGAAAACAAAAATGAATGCCGGAAACTGTAAAAATGGGAAGGGGAAGGGCGGAAAGCTAAGCCCAAGTAAAATGCCACTGATAATACTCAGCAGCCATTTGTTATGCCAAAATTGCTGAAAGTAATTGCTCATTCGCTGTAATTTTGCGGGGCGATAATCACCACAATTTCGCCTTTAATAGAATCCCGTCGCTCAAAATTGGCTGCCACCTCGAAGAGCGGTCCACGAACAATTTCCTCAAACTTTTTGGTAAGCTCGCGTGCCACGGCAACAAATCGCTGATCACCCATATAATTTTTTAGCTCATCAAGCAGTTTTAGTAGCCGGTGCGGACTTTCATATAAAATGATGGTTCGCTCCTCATCAACCAGTTGTTTTAGCTGTTTTTGTCGCCCTTTCTTGGCCGGAAGAAAGCCCTCAAAAACGTACTTGTCGCACGGCAGACCGCTGGCTGCCAGTGCTGTAGTGGCTGCATCGGGGCCGGGAATAACACACACCTGATGTCCGGCCTGGTGGGCACGACGCGCGGCTAAAAAGCCGGGATCAGCAATGCCCGGCATGCCCGCATCGGAAATGAGGGCCACATCCTGCAGGGCATCAAGCAGATTAATTACGTGATCCACTTTTTGATGTTCATTGTGCTGGTGAAAGGAGAAGGTCTGTGCATCAATATTGTAGTGGTTCAGCAGGTGCGCCGATGTACGCGTATCTTCGCAGCCCACCTGCGCTACCGATTGTAGAACCTCGACGGCGCGGGGCGAAAAATCGTCCAAATTTCCTATGGGCGTTGCAACCAGGAAGAGTGTAGCCAAAGCAAAGTTGATTTTTGAATTAACAGATGAAGATAACAGCTAAAACACTTATTTTCAGCTTCTGTTTGCAAAATAAACGAACAAATATTTCAATTTAATATTCAAAGCATATGGCAGAATTTAATCCTTCCGGTCTAAATCACATTACTATTCGGGTGAATGATATTTCCAGAGCAGAAGAATTTTATGGCGAAGTGCTCGGATTTGAACTGTTGCGAAAAATGGGGCAGAGCATGGCGGTGTACCAGGTTGGCGATGAAGATACGCTGGTGCTGGTTGAAGCTGAAACGAGCTATGACCCCCAATCGCGCGACTATCGGGTAGATCATTTTGGATTTTACGTGGAATCGGCTGAAAGGGTGGATGAACTGGCCAAATACTTTCGCGAGCAGGAAATTACCATCATGAGCGGACCGGCCAATCGCAAGCGGGGCCGCTTTCTTTTTATTTCTGACCCCGACGGGAATATGATAGAAATTTTGTATGACGAAGGCGACGAATAGGCGGTCATAATTTCCTGTTTGAACTAGTACGCCAGATAGTCCGAAATTTTGGCGGTTAATAGCCCATATCTGCCATCTGGCATGTTATTTGCATTTTTCACCTAACTAAGAAATCAACAGATTGAAATTTAAACGAATTCTCCAAGAATATATGAGTGAATCAGAAAAGAACTCAGAAGCAAAAGCATCTGAGCAGGAGGCAAAAAAACAGCAGCAGAATGAAGAGCTTCATGAAAATGGCGAAGAAACGCCTTATGCAGATGCTGATGCCGAAGAATTACGAGCAATTTTAAAAGAACGAGATGCTTTAATTGAAAAACTGCAGGATGAGGTGGAGGAGGCCAAAGATGCCCACCTGCGTAAGGCGGCCGAACTTGAAAATTATCGCAAGCGCGTAAAGCGTGAACGGTCGCAGATTTACGATACTGCCAAAGCCAATGCACTCGAAGATTTTCTGAGCATCAGTGATGATCTCACGCGCACGCTCGAGGCCTCTGAAGAGCTGGACGTAAATCAAACATTTCTTGAAGGCGTCACCTTGGTCGCCAGCAAGTTCGATGAAGTGCTTAACAAGCATGGTGTGGAGCGAATTGATGAAGAGGGCGTACCATTTAATGTTGATTACCACGATGCACTGATGCGTCAAAAACCGGAAGATGATTCCATTGAAAGCGACATGGTACTGAAGGTTGTTGAAAACGGATATAAAATTGGAGATCGAACCATTCGCCACGCAAAGGTTATTGTAAGCGAATAAAGAAGTTTTTTAGCATGGCTCAACGCGATTACTACGAAGTTTTAGGCGTCAGCAAAGATGCCAGCCAAGAAGAAATAAAAAAGGCCTATCGTAAAAAGGCCATGAAGTTTCACCCCGACCGTAACGAGGAAAACCCCGAAGCGGAGGAGAAGTTTAAAGAAGCTTCGGAAGCGTACGAAGTACTGCGCGACGAACAAAAACGGCAGCGGTATGATCAATTCGGACACCAGGGGGTAAATGGTGGAGCCCGTGGATTCGGCGGCGGTGATGCCGGTTTTGAGGATATATTCAGCCGGTTCAGTGAAATATTTGGACAGGATCTTGGCGACATGTTTGGCGGAGGCGGCGGACGATCGCGTCGCCGGCGATCACCCGGTCAGCCTGGTTCCGATCTGAAAATCCGCGTTAAGCTAAACCTTAAAGAAATTGCTTTCGGTACCGAGAAAAAGCTGAAAGTAAAGAAGCAGATCACCTGCGAAGAATGCAATGGCACCGGCGCGGAAACAGAAAACGATTTTGAAACTTGCAGCACATGTAATGGCATGGGCGAAGTGCGCCAAGTGCGAAAAACCATGCTGGGGCAAATGGTGAACGTACAAACGTGTCCCGAATGCGAGGGCGATGGACGCATTATCAGAAATAAATGTTCGAAATGCCACGGCGAAGGGCGCTACAAAGGCGAAGAAACGGTAAAAGTGCGAATTCCTTCGGGCGTTTCAAACGGGAATTACATTACGCTGCGTAATCGTGGCAATGCCGGGAAACGCGGCGGAGAAGCCGGTGCGCTGGTCGTGGTGATTGAAGAAAAAGAACACGATAAATTTGAGCGTGACGGAAACGATATTTACTACGACTTGGTGCTGAGCGTACCTGACGCCATATTAGGTACGCAGGTAGAAGTGCCCACGCTGAAAGGGAAAGCCAAAGTGAAAGTTGATGAAGGCACCCAGCCGGGTAAATTGCTGCGCATGCAAGGCAAAGGTATTGAAGGACTGAACAACTCTGGGGTGGGCGACCAATATATTCGAGTGAATGTATTTATGCCTAAAGACCTGAGCAGCGAGGAGCGCAAACATATTGAAGCGCTTCGCGGAAATGATAACTTTGCCGCCGAAAATAAGCACGATTCCGGCAAAGGATTCTTCTCAAAAATTAAAGATGTGTTCAGTTAATGCTCGAATAGCATATGCGGCAATAAAAAAAGCCCGGATTTTGTCCGGGCTTTGCTATTAGAAATATGTTAGCATGAATTAGACGCGGCGCACGTCAATTGCACTAAGTCCTTTTGGTGTTTCTTCTACATCAAATTCGACTTCGTCGTCATCTTCAAGACCTTCATTGTAGCCGAGGTTCTCGATGTTATTTCTGTGAACGAAAATATCCTTTCCGCCTTCGTCAGGTTTGATGAATCCAAAACCTTTCTCCGTATCAAACCACTTAATTTTACCGTATTGCATAATAGAATTGTGTAATATTGAAACCGCACATAAGGAGCCACCATGTTGCATAGCTGATTACACGCAGGTGTAATTATAATTGAATTTCAATATACAGCAATCCGCAAGAAATGGAAATAAAAGTTTACAAGCGCTTGTCTTCGTTGCGATTTCTCAAATTGCGAGCGATATCCTCAAGCCCGTCGGCCATGCGCTCATGAGCGGTTACAAAGCGATATACCAGCCAGATTAGAAAGACAATTACTGCAAAGTAGAGTATGCTCATTATGATGAACCAAACGCCGCTGAAAAAATAAGGTCCCATTTGAAACTTGCTTAAAGGTTAGGATTGATCAGATGTGATGTTCTTGTTTATAAGTGTTTTGATTTCCGCCATGTGTTCCGCAATACTTTCATGTGCAGTTACAAAGCGATATATCATCCAAACCATAAATACAATTGGCACAAAGTAGAAAAGAAAAGCGATAATGATTTCTATGGCCCCGAATGCTCCCATCATATAAACCAAGATTGAATTGAAATTTCTCTTATTTAGCCATTTGTTGATGAAGATGCAAATAGCCCCAAACTACCGTCTAAATTTATAACTAGGTGATTGTAATAGTTACGTTTTTTAATGGAAAGTGTGCCCTTTGATGCGTAAATAGATGATGTAAATTTTCAACGAATGCCTGATGCAATGATCCGTAAATTTCTTATCTGTTCACTGCTTTTTCTCGTTACAACTCTGTCTGCCCATGCCCAGGAAAAACCGTTTTCCGATATGGATGTATTTGACCTTGAGTGGGCGTCTGATCCGCAAATTTCGCCGAATGGTAGCCAGATTGTTTATCAACGGCGCGGAATGGACAAGATGACCGACCGCCGAACCTCCGGGCTTTGGATCCTTAATACTGATGGCTCGGAGCACATGAAGCTCACCACACAAGATAGGAATGAATCGAATCCTCGTTGGTCGCCCGACGGCAGCCGCATTGCGTTTGCCAGTTCGGCCGAAGGTAACGGCAGCGAAATTTATATCTACTGGGTTGAATCGGGCCGGATGGCGCGCATCACCCAGCTTGAACGGTCACCCAGCGATATGAGCTGGTCGCCTGATGGCACGCATCTCGCTTTTTCCATGCATGTGCCGGAGCCCAATCCGGTGCTGGTCAAGGATCCCCCGAAAAAGCCCGAAGGCGCAGAATGGGCTGAGTCTCCGCGCGTCACTACGCGACTAAAACACGAGGCGGATGGCGCCGGCTATCTTGAGCCCGGATTTTCGCACCTGTTTGTAGTGCCGGCCGAGGGTGGAACAGCGCGGCAGATCACCTCGGGTGATTATCATCACGACAGTAAACCGGTGTGGACGCCCGATGGTGAGCATCTTATTTTTTCAGCCAACAGAAATGAGGAATGGGCGTATAATCGGCGTAATTCGGAGGTCTATTCCGTTTCGATTGATGACGGCACCATCACCCCGCTGACCGACCGCGACGGCCCCGATTACGGCCCTGCGTTATCTCCGGATGGAAATACAATTGCTTATCTCGGTTATGATGATAAAAAGCAGACGTACCAGATCGCCAATCTGTACACAATGAATCCCGACGGGTCGGGCAAGGAGCAAATCAATCTTAAGCTTGATCGTGACATTTCGGACCTAGTGTGGGATGAGCAAGGTGACGGGCTCTATTTTATGTATGACGATGAAGGCAATACCAAAATTGGCCATACTGACCTGTCTGGAAACACAACGCTGGTTGCTGATGATGTAGGCGGAACGTCCATCGGGCGGCCGTATGGCGGCGGTTCGTTTTCGGTCTCGGATGATGGCACCATTGCCATGAACACCACCACGCCGAAG
>NNSL01000166.1 GCA_003123965.1 Balneolaceae bacterium SMO_bin1 | reverse complement strand
TTGTCAATCATTTCCGTGTGAATCCAGAATTGGTACAGCACCAGCTATCTGGTGACAAATAAAAGAACACCACGGGGTGAAATACCGGCCATGGCCACCGGCAGAAAAAACAGCACTTTAAAACCCTGCACCCATGAGAGGCGAAACGACACCGAAAAAATTATACTGCTCGGAGGAATGATGCGGAACGTGCGTAGCCCACCAAATACGTTGCTCGTGTGCAATACGGTGCGCCCAGTACCGGCAGAAATCCAGGAAGATAAAACAGAGCGGAAATGACCACCACGTGTACGGGATACGCCACGGCATGGCGTTATAGAAGAAAAGAATGAGCCCAAAAATGCTGAGCTTGGTAACCGAACTGACAATAATATTACCAATCCCGATAGCCGTAGACGCCCAGAAATCTTTGGCTTCATAGCGTTCCTTATTTTGCCAGGCGCTTATGCCCCATTCAAGAAAAACCAGGGCAAACATTACCGGCGCCGCATAAATAATAATGGGCGGCAATCCCATATTTACCAATTCCTGAACTGTGATCATTTCGGGCATAGAAGGGGACTCAACTAAAAATTAAGCTTTAAAATATCTGTTCTGCCTACCAAACTAAAGCACTATTTAAGCCGGTTAATAATTTTTGGCTTCTAAATAGCTTCCGCTTGCTCGTCGCGGCGGCGCAGCAGATCAAGACCAACCACTAACACGAGCCCCAGACCTGCCCCTCCAATCCCGCTCCAGAAATGGGCTGTTTCTGCTCCCCGCACCGTTATATAAGGGATATACGGCTCAGTTTGGGTTAATTTCTGTTTTACCGTTTGGATTTCCACGTTTCGGGATTCCGGTTCAGTCCCGGGATTTACCACCGGACCAAGGCGCTGATACTCGGGCTGGTCGGTATCTGGCGGGTTCTCGCGAAGTGTCTCAGCCCGCTCACTGTTGTACGCCACAACCTCGGTATCCCGCACAAACTCAGAATATGAACGATGCTGATACGGCCAGATAACATAGAGCGAACCAATTAAAAATCCGATGAGTACTGCAAGTGTTGGGCCATAGTAGTTATCAAGAAGCCAAGCCAGCAGGCGGGTAAAAAGCATGAGTCCAACTATTGCTCCCAGCACAAAAGGGAGTATCACCCATAGGGCTTCAAGCGTTTCGGATGAGCCCAACCGACCCAGCTGGGATAGTATAAATTCGTATTTTCGCAGAATGAGCAATATATAGGAGCCGGAAATGCCGGGCAGCACCATGGCGCAAATGGCAATAGAACCGCTCAGAAAAATAAACAACGCCGACTCGGGGGTTTCTGCCGGCACGCGCGTTACTACCCACAATCCAATTAGTATGCCTCCTAAAACGTACAGACCATGTTTCCATGAAAAATCGTCAATTGCTACAATCAGAACAAAAATAGAGCCAACAATCAACCCAAAAAAGATACCGTAGATGAGCTCCGGATCCGTAAACATGTACACCTGCAGCGGCACCACTTTGGTAAAGAATAGAATAGCGCTGAAAATGCCGGTCAGCAGTACAGCCATAAATTTCCAGTGGGCATGCCGAAAAGCATATTTCCACCTGAACGTAAAAAGCAGCTTGATAAAAGTAAGATCAAAGCTGCTGATGGCGTGAATGAGCCGGTTGTAGATGCCCACAATCAGCGCCATGGTACCGCCGCTTACACCCGGCACTATATCGGCCGATCCCATCAAAAAACCTTTGAGAACTAAGAACGGAGACTCTTTCCAGGAAGTGCTGTCAAACTCAACATTTTCTTCAGTTTTGGAAGGTGTTGACAAGGGAATTAAAAATTAAAAATTAAAAATTAAAAATTATCAGACCGGACATAGGATAAAATTGAATCTTGTAACTATTCTTAATTTTTCATTTTCAATTCTCAATTGCCTTTATCTTTCCATCCCTTCTCTCCCACTAGTGGTACAAATTTAAAATGCCGGAAGCTCTCTTGCTCATATTCGTTTTCCCGGACCTTCCTGACGCGAATCATCTGCTGTTTATGCTCGTCACCCACCGGAATCACCAGGCGGCCGTTCACATTCAGCTGATCCAGCAGCTGGTCGGGCACTTCCGGGGCAGCAGCAGTTACAATAATGGCATCGTAGGGGGCGTAAGCCGACCATCCCAGGGTGCCGTCGCCGAGTTTTAGCTCAACCGAATAGCCCAGCTCCTGCAGGTGGCCGCGGGCTTTTTCATACAGCTTTTTATGGCGCTCTACGCTGTACACTTTGGCGCCCAGCTCGCACAAAATAGAGGCCTGGTATCCTGATCCCGTTCCAATTTCAAGCACTTTTTCGCCCGGAAATACCTCCAGCAGTTCCGTTTGGCGGGCCACCGTGTACGGCTGTGATATGGTTTGATCCATGCCTATCGGCAGGGCCGTATCTTTGTAGGCGCGGTCTTCAAGGGCAGTATCAACAAAAATGTGCCGCTGGTACCTGTTTAAAGGCATCCAGCACGCGTTCACTGCTTATGCCTTTGTCGCGCAGCGTTTTTATAAGATCTTTGCGGCGCTGTTTAAATTTCAGCTGCTGTCGGTGCATGATCGTGAATAGCTTATAACCCGATAGTTGAAAAGTGAATTAATTGTACAAATCAATGGCTAAACATAAGGAACTTGTTGCAATAAAATCATTTTAATTTAATGAAATGGATGGTACGATATTCATTTCTATATTGGCAAATAATTATTCTCCAAGTAATATTCTTGCATGAAAACTTTTGCTAAAATTGTAGGCGGCTTCATTATATTTCTGGTCGTTTTGGTGATAGGCTTAAATCTCTATTTCACCGAAGATCGGCTCAAACGTACGGTACTTCCCTATCTGAACGATGCCGTTGGGCAGCCAGTGCAGGCCGAGGGCATGTCGCTTTCGTTCTTCACAACATTCCCCCATCCCGGCATCGAAATCACTAATATGCGTGTTGCCGGACCGGCCGAAGCTGATACGCTGGCGTCGCTAGATCGCCTGGTGGCCGGCGTTGAATTGCTGCCGCTGCTGAGCAATCAGGTAAACGTTACCGAGCTGGTATTTAACAATCCCCGCTTTACATATACCGTTTATGCCGACAGCACATCTAACCTGGATTTTCTTTTTGAAACGGAGGAGACTGATACTACCCAGGCCGGCTATGATATCAGCATCCCCTATTTCCAAATCAGCAACGGCTATTTTGCCTACGATGACCGAACATCTAACACCACGGCCGCACTTAATGATTTTGACGGCGACCTATCCCTGAGTTACGCCGATTCCATTGCCAGCAGCATCGATGTAGAAATAGGCGGCTTTTCGGCCACCATAGACAGCGTGAATTACGTAGAGGGACTGCCGCTGTCGCTCACCCAGCAATCCACCTTTTTTCCTGATCAAGAAACCATTCAATTGCGTGAAGGTACTTTTGCCATCCGGGGACTGGAAATGGACCTGAATGGCAGCCTGAGCAATTGGAGCGAAGTGTTTACGGTTGATCTGAACTTCAACTCTTCTTCTGATAACTTTGGCGAACTGCTGCGCCTTATGCCGGAGACCTATGCTGAGTATACCGATGGACTGGAAACGCGAGGCTCACTTGAGCTGGGCGGCACCATCCGCGGACCAATCACTGCTGAAGCCAGCCCTAACTTTGATATCAGAATAAACGTTGACAACGGCTACCTGAAAGACCCCGACCTCCCGCAGCCCATCGAAAATATTCGCCTCGCGGCCAATGCTACAAACGAACTCGTTACCATTGATACGCTTAACGCTATTGCCGGGGTGAACTCGGTAACCGGCACCGGGAATATTACCAATCCGCTGGAAGATGCCGCCACTTTTGACATGGATTTTACCGCCGATGTGGATCTCTCCACCGTCAACGAATTTTACGATATCACCCAAATGGGCGTGCAGCAAATGGCCGGGCAGCTTGATGTAAACGCCAACGCTGAAGGCGAACTGCAGCAGCCCGAAAACGCGCAATTTAACGGCCGCGCCGTACTGGCCGGCGGCATGCTGCAATACCAGGATGTACCGAAACCAATCACCAATATCAACATTAACGCTTCGGGGACCCAAGAGTTGCTCACAATTCAGAGCCTTAGCTTGCAGGCCGCTCAAAACTCACTTTCGGCTAACGGCCAAATTCAAAACCTGCTGAACGAATCCCAGCGGCGCATTAATAACATGAATACCAGCCTGCAGTTTGACCTGGCAACTATTAAAGAATTCTACCCGCTTAATGAGGACACCCTGCAGCTGGAGGGCATGCTCGATGCCCAGGCCACACTCGACGGTCCCGCCGACCAGATTGAACGCGCCGTGCAAAGCGGTACCATCACCCTGAAGAATGGCTACATCAACTACCACGAATTTGATGCGCCATTTCGAGATATCAGCTTTGAATCCGTGCTCGACGGCCCGCGCATGACCGTGAGCAACGCCCGGTTCAGCACCGGCGACAATAACATGCAGGGATCAGGGGTGATTGATAACTACCTGAGCGAAAACCGCACCGTGAATCTTGATCTGCAAGGCAATGCCGAGCTGAGTGAAATTGGCAATTATTATCAGCTTGAACCGCAGGTTACTGAACTTACCGGTGATGCCGATTTCAACCTGAAAGTCAATGGCCCGCTGAACGACCCTGCGGCACTGGCGCTATCCGGTAAAATGACAGTTAAAAATGCCAACATGAATGGTGAATCGCTGCGCGAGCCGGTCAAGAATCTCAACGGCACGTTCAGCCTCACCCCGCAGCAAGCCACACTCAATTCACTGACGTTCAATCTAGGCTCGTCAGACCTTGACATCAGCGGATCGCTTACCAACTACATGGAGTATTTGAAAGAGGACCAGAATCGCAGTACCACGCCGCAGCTAAAGGGCCAGTTCTCGGGCAATTACCTGAACTGGGATGAACTCATCGACTGGAGTGATACTACCTCCACATTCAACCTGGAGCTACCGGATCTGAACAGTACGCTCAGTGCGAATATCGACCGAATGACCATCACCGGCGTTACCATGCGTAACCTGCAGGCCGAGGCGACCACAACACCAGAGCAGGTGAATCTTACCAAAGGGCGGGTTGAGCTTTTTGAAGGCGCAGCAAGTGGAACCATGCGCTGGCAAATTCCGGAAAGCGGCCCTTCAACATTTGATTTTGAAGGCGCGCTCGACAGTCTCCGACTCGAATCTTTTTTCCAAGATTATCCCATCCTCGGTGAAGATAGCCAATTTTATCAATATATCACCGGCACCTTCAGCACAGAGATTGATTACACTACCCAAATTAGCGAAGAGTTGAGCCCCCTGCTTGCCACCACCGTGCTCGACGGCACCTTTGGCATGAGCCAGGCGCGTGTTGAAAATCATCCTATCCAGGAGCGGCTGGCCTCGTTCACCAAAATAAACATGCTGCGTGATGTGGCCCTCGACCAGTGGCAAAGCTCCGTGTCGGTGAACAACCAGGTGCTCACCCTCAAAGATTTATCGCTGACCAGTGATGATATCGGTATGGAGCTGAACGGCACGCATAATCTGGCGTCTGAGAAAATTGACTTCAGCATTTCGCTGCTGTTGCCCAACCGGTTTAAAAGTGCTATTGCATCAGTAATTACATCGCAGGCGGCCGATGCGCTCACCCGCGAAAACGGCACCATTTTAGTGCCGCTGCGCGTAACCGGAACCTACGGCAATCCGGTGGTACAGCCCGACCAGACGGTCATCAAGCCCATGATACAAGATGCGCTGAAAGATAATGTGAAAAACAGATTACAGGATCTGCTTAAACGCGGGCGCCAAACCCAGCAGGATACTACACAGGCTGATACCACATCAAATCAATAAAAGATGTGCAATAGCAGATAAACGCAGGCTGTTAATTTTGTCGGCAAGCTCGTATCTTTGGCCTTCAAAATAAATTCGTGCAATTTAACCGCAGGTTCGTATTGATGCAGGAACTTCATATTTACAATACACTTAGCCGCCAGAAAGAAAAGTTTGAACCCATCACCGAAGGCTTTGTCGGAATTTACGTGTGCGGGCCTACCGTCTACGGCGATCCCCACCTCGGCCACGCCAAAAGCTACGTTTCCTTTGATGTAGTGATTCGCTACCTGCGTTACCTTGGCTACGATGTGCGCTACGTGCAAAATATCACCGATGTTGGTCACCTTACCGATGACGCCGACCAAGGCGAAGACAAGCTCGAAAAGCAGGCCAAAGTAGAACAACTGGAGCCCATGGAAATCGCCGAAAAATACACCTACAACTACTTCCGCGATATGGATCGGTTGGGCGTGCAGCGGCCCGATATTTCACCGCGTGCTACCGGCCACATTATTGAGCAAATACAGATGGTGGAAAAACTGCTGGAAAACGGGCACGCTTATGAGGTTGACGGCAATGTTTATTTTGATGTCTCCTCCGATGAAAATTACGGCAAGCTCAGCGGCCGCGATGTTGAAGAGCAGGAAAGCGGCACACGCATTGAAACGGCCGGCGACAAGCGATCACCCGAAGATTTTGCGCTCTGGAAAAAAGCCGGCGACGATCACATTATGCGATGGCCCTCCCCATGGGGTGATGGCTATCCCGGTTGGCACGTAGAGTGCTCGGCCATGTCTACCAAGTATCTAGGCGAACATTTTGACATTCACGGCGGCGGACTCGACAATCAGTTCCCGCACCACGAATGCGAAATTGCGCAAAGCGAATGCGCCTACGAGAAACCCTTCGCCAATTACTGGATGCACAATAATATGGTTACGCTGGAAGGACAGAAAATGGGTAAGTCGCTGGGCAATGCTATTTCGCTTGATGAGTTTTTCCGCGGTGATCATGAACTGCTTAGCCGCAAATGGGACCCGCAGGTCATTCGATTCTTCCTGCTTCAAAGTCACTACCGCAGCACCACCGACTTTTCCGAAAGCGCTCTTGACAGCGCCGAAAGTGGTCTCGAAAATCTGCAGTCTATCTTTCGACTTATCGCTAACGCTGAACCCGGCTCTGGCGCGCCCGTAGATGTTGATGATCTCAAGTCAACCATTGAAGAAAAA
>NNSL01000479.1 GCA_003123965.1 Balneolaceae bacterium SMO_bin1 | reverse complement strand
CGAGCCCGTAAAAATAGGAAAAAATGAAATCGAACTCACCCCTAAATGCATGTGCCATGCTCGCACCGAATATTACGGCAGAGGTGAGACAAACTTTCTGCAATCAACCTTATGAAGAAAATATTCAACTACTTTCTGCGTGGATTAATTTTTGTATTTCCGGTATTTGCCACACTTTACATCATCATTGCCATGGTGCAATGGTCAAACTCCGTTTTCAATGCATGGCTGTACCAGCTTTTCGGCGTAGATATTCCCGGCCTTGGTATTCTCACCGTATTTATCACCATTTCTGTTATCGGCTTTATCTTTTCAATGGCCTTCATCCGGCCGTTGTTTGGCTATTTTGAGCGCTTTATCGCCAAGGTGCCGCTGGTAAAAATCATCTACAGCTCGCTTAAAGAACTTACAGAGGCATTTGTCGGTGATAAAAAACGATTTAGTCAGCCGGTAATAGCCGATTTTGGTGGTTCGGAAGGAATGAATGTGCGCCGCATTGGTTTTATGACGCAAGATAACCTGCAGGATATTGGCCTGGATGATATGGTAACCGTGTATTGTCCGCATTCCTACAACTTTTCGGGAAATATTTATCTGCTTCCCAGAAAAGCCGTGCAGCCGCTCGACGCAAATGCAGCTGATGTAATGAAATATGTAATATCTGCAGGCGTAACCCGGATCAATGAATAAGATACCATATGACCTTGAACTTGCTTTCGTTACATATTTTATCTCACTTTCTGAAAGTGTTTACTTATTTTCCGCAAAGCTTAAGTCAGTACGTACATCTTTAAAATGATCACAATAACCGATACTAAAAAATCCAAAACCCGGGCGAAAACCAGTCTGATGTTGAGGTAGAATATGGCTCAATAAGTGACAAAATTTTTAGAATCCAGCGAAAGGCAAGCTCAGCGGGAGAAAAAAATGGACCAAGCCTTCATTTATTTTTCCATGAATTAAAAAATCAGGAAAGCCGCGGTAAACGGGCATTAGATTATATCATCGCTTTGCCAGGCCTGCTCATCCTGGCTCTGTTATTCCCAATTATTGGTCTAGGTGTAAAACTTTCAACAAGAGGCAGCGTTATACAAGAAATACCAACTGAGGGACGAGCCGGCAAATTATTTAATCGCCTGCAGTTTCGTCTTAGTAAAAATGCGAATAGATTTGGCAGCTTCTTATATAGGTCGGGCCTTTACAAACTTCCTAACCTGATTAATATCCTGAAAAAAGAAATGCACGCAGTAGGACCTGCTCCTTTCGATAAGCAGGAAACTACACGCTGGAACAACATTTATGATGATTTCTACAAGCGGTATGCGGTTGCTCCGGGTATGATTCCTATTGTCTCATCAAACCGGAAAGAACGCCATAGAGGTACGATGCCCGATCAGCTTAAAAAAGAGCTGAAATATGTGTTACAACCGACAGCAAAATCAGATCTGCGCGTTATATTTGGCAAATTCTAAGATTTAAGACGCACTTACACCTGCTCAAAAATTATTAACAACGCAATTATGCCAGATGGACTTTTAAAGACGATTAAGCAGCTTGCAAAAGATACGTTTAAAAGTGCCGGCGAACATGACGTTGCGCTGCACGGAGCGGCAATTGCGTTTTACACCATTTTCTCTACCGCTCCGCTGATCATCATAATTTTTGCGCTCATTAACTTTTTTCTGGGCGAACAACAAACAACACAGGTTCTCTCTAATTATATTTCCCAACTTGCGGGAGACGATATAGCCTCCACACTGCTCGAAATTTCGGAAAGCTCGAGGCGGCAGGCCTCCGGTTTCTTTGCCTCTATAGCGGCAACGGCTGTTCTATTATTCGGCGCTACAACCGTGGTGGCTCAGCTCAAAGACTCCCTGAATACAATTTGGGGCATTACTAAACCAAAAATAAATTCAGTGGCTCAATATGTAGTCAACCGGCTGGTATCACTGCTAATAATTCTTGTTTTAACGCTGCTTTTCCTTACCACACTACTGCTTGAAGGCGGGCTCACATTTTTCTCAGCATTTATTTCCTCCTACCTCTCCTCCTCACTACTTCCCGTTGTTAAAATCGCATCTGTGCTCCTTTCCATTTCCATGACCGTGGTATTTTTTACAATCATTTTTAATGTACTACCTGATGTATCGGCCAGCTGGAAAGACGTGTTCATTGGAGCTTGTGTAACCTCAGTACTGTTTTTGGCAGGCAAATATTTAATTGGATTTTACCTTTCCAACGCTTCTATGCACGCTAGCTATAAAGCGGCCGGTTCATTTACGATATTTATGATCTGGATATACTATAACGTACAGATTGTACTGCTGGGTGCTGAATTTACGCAGGTGTACACCAAGCGATTCGGCAGAAAAATTCGCCCCGCCTGGAACGCTGAAATTATTACCAATGGGGAGAACTAATAAACTTCAACAAAAGTGCGGTCGCCGGGTTTTACATTGCGGCGAAGGTCATTTTCGTCCCACTCTTTAGGCTTTTTTTCGCGGGCATCCTTGCGAATATCCAGGTATTGGTCCATACCCTTTTGAGCCAAGCGCGGTATATTCCGCCTTCCATACCCTTCAACCCGCAAATGTAGAGCAGTGTGTTGTTTTGCTCTAACACCGGATCAATAAGTTCGGCGTCATCCCAAAGACAGGTTTGAACGTATTTTTTGGTGCCATCCGGGCGCCGATCTTCGCGCGAAATGTACGGCAGATAATGAAAGTTAGGATACTCATCGTGAATTTTCTGAAAGTAATCGGCATAAATAAGATCAGTCCGGTAAGCACATCCAAAAACTAAAATAATATCGTTTTCAATGCCGGCTTCAAGCATTTCCATGATCATGCCACGATAAGGGGCGATACCCGTTCCCGTGGCAAACATAACGTAATTAAAATTCGTGGAATCCTCGGGCAGTAAAAAACGACGTCCGCTTGGTCCGGTTAGCTTTACTTTATCACCAACACTCAAATCCGCAAGGTAATTAGAACAAACGCCCAAATACAGCGTGTTATCATCCCACTCTTCAATGGTTCGTTTAACCGTGGTTGAAACCAAATGCTGCTTGCCGCCCTCTCCTTTTGTGGGTGATGAAACCGAATACAATCGTAATTTATAGGGTCGTCCCTTTTCGTTTTTTCCCGGCGGTAATATCCCAATCGACTGCCCTACTTGCACGTGGCCCTCAAGCTCAGTACCGGAAATATCAAAGGTCATATGGCGTACAAAATTGGGGCTGGCTTCCTTGGTGCAGATGTAGTTCTCAACTACCGGTACTTCAACCGGATCTTTAGGTGTGTAAATGTTTAACTCAACCTCTGGTAACGTAATTTCGGACATGAATCGGGATAAAAATTATGCTTTACAAACGGCAATGAAATTGTAAAGGATACGGCATAAAAACAAGTGATTTTTGCACTCAAAATGTTTCTCGGTGAACAACAAAAAAGCCCATTCGGCATCAGTACAGAATGGGCTTAAAATCTAACCAAATGGTGATTTTCTATAACTTTTTAAGCACGGCAATTACCTCACCCCGGCTCTTGCCTAGCTTTTTTTGCAGCCGACCTATCAATTCATCTTTTTTTCCTTTTACATAAGTCAAATCTTTGTCGGTAAGCTGGCTGTATTTCTGTTTTAATTTTCCCTTTAGCTGATTCCAGTTTCCTCGTAGTTCTAACTTGTCCATAAATTTAGCACCTACTTTATTAGCGAGTGTGAATGTGCTTACAGATAAAACGTTAATCCTAACCGAAACCCATTTCCGTTAAAACTGGTATCATCCAAATTTTCTTCATTCGTATCCGGATTAAGGAAACGATATCGGTAATCGGCATTGAGCGCTATATTCTGGTTAAATGGTATTTGAAGGCCAAACCCAAGATGATATCCAAGGTTGAATGTATTGTCTATTTCAAAAGCCTCGGCCGCACCTTCGGTATCGTAGACATTATAATACGCGCCTAAACCTGCTAAACCGTACGGTACAAATTTTTGGCTCACGGGCAAAAACAGCAGTGCTGAAGCTGTTACGGGTACCGAACTCACTTCTACTGTTGCCCCATTAGTTACACCAAATTCTGATTTGGGATTATATTCTACGGCAGCTTCCACTCCAAAATAGGGCGACAGGCGGCCGCGAAGCTGAATTCCGCCGAAAATACTTCCTTCTTCAGCGTCTTCAACTTGGTAGTATCCCATTCGCGGGCCAATTCCAAATCCATCGTTGACTTGGGCAAGTCCCATTGCCGGGATACTGAAAAATAATATGTACAAATAATAGCTAACTTCCTCATAGTCCGTAATTTAATTGCGATTTACATCCCTTCTTAATAGAATCGAACATTAAAGGTTTCGACCCTAAAAAGGGTTCAGAATCGCTTAAATCGGATTAGGAAGCTAAATCAAGAGAGTGGGATAATTTATTCTGCGTGATTGGCTTTACTAAAAAATCGAGATACTCCGTTTTTTTTCAGTCGACTTTGGTGCTGCTGATCGGTATTACCGGTGATATATATAACCGGTATGTCGTGCATTTTCTGAATTTCAGAAATGGCTTCCACCCCGTCAATTTCACCCTGCAGGCGTATGTCCATTAATATAATATCAGGTTGCAGCATGGTTGCCTTTTCAATGGCTAGCTCTCCCGTGGTTACTTTATCGACGACATTATAGCCCATTTGGGTTACCATCTGTTCCAGCATCAGGGCAATAATTAATTCGTCCTCTACGATCAGTACGTTTTTGCTCACCATATATATACGTATTCGCTTAGTAGTACATTGCAACAGCCTTTCAACTATAAGATCGATAACATGCCATATTGTTACAAAATAATTTTACTAATTTTGAATTAACGTGATTATCAGCAAATAATATGAGTATCTGATAGTTTATATATCATTATTTTCTTGACTTAATCATCAAAACCAAGTAACTAATCAATACCATATTTTACGCGTTGGCAAATCAAATTGACTAAACTTCAAACTATATCCCAACCATGGAAATTGACAGCGAACTTTTAACATGGATTTTTCTGGGCGGCGGTGCTTTTTTAATGCTGCTGGAAACTTTTATCCCCGGCGGTGTTTCCTTTTTTCTGGGAGCCAGTGGCATTTTTGTTGGACTGCTGCGCTATTTCGGCATTTTTATGGATCCGGCCGCATCTATTGGTGTATGGTTGATTCTTTCTGTATCGCTGGTTCTTGCTTTTCGGCCATTACTAAAAAAGTACTGGGGCGGGCAAAGTTATTTTAAGCTGGCCGATGAAGATTATGAAGCCATGGACCAAATTGTGCAAGTAACCGAAGAAGTTAACGCGCTCGATAATTCCGGACGCATTCGGTACCAGGGCATCTCGTGGCAAGCGCGTACCGAGAAGGGCCAAATTACACCCGGAACAAAAGCAAAAATCAAGTATCGCGACAATCTCACCTGGGTCGTTGAACCGGTTGATGAACTAGAGGAGTCATCCGGCGACAATAAAAAACTTAAAAATTGAATCTTTTTATTTCCCTTTACGAATAAAAGGGTAATTAAATTCAATCTAGCGGGCAAACGGCATCAAGCTTATCATATAAATTTCAAATTCTGAACGGTATGTGGACAACCTTACTCATTCTAATTTTACTTGGCGTATTTATAGTCACCAAGGTATTTATCATCGTGGAAATGCGCGAAGAAGTAATAAAAGAGCGCCTAGGCAAGTATACTGAGACCTTAAAGCCGGGCTTTCATTTTCTCATCCCCTTCGTGGATCAACCTGCCTACCGCCAGGAAATGCGCGAGCAGGTAATTGACGTGCCTAGCCAAACCTGTATCACCAAAGACAATATTGAGGTGGAAGTTGACGGGCTGGTGTATGTAAAGGTGATGGACTCGTATAAAGCCAGCTATGGCATCAGCGATTACAAGCTGGCTTCTATCAACCTCGCGCAAACAACCATGCGCAGCGAAATCGGTAAAATTACCCTGGATGACACCTTTTCGGAGCGCGAGCAGATGAATGAAAATATCGTTCGCGAAATTGACAAGGCTTCCGATCCGTGGGGCATCAAGGTTATGCGGTATGAAATTCGCAATATCCGTCCCTCTGAAAATCTTATCAACACGATGGAGAAACAGATGGAAGCCGAGCGGGCCAAACGCGCCGAAATCACCGAATCAACGGGTACCCGTGATTATATGATTAATGAATCACAAGGAGATCGGCAAGCCGCCATTTTACGTTCGGAAGCGAACCGCCAGAAACGTATTAATGAAGCAAAAGGGAAAGCTCAAGAAATAACCCTTGTAGCTACCGCAACTGCAAAAGGGCTGCGCCGTGTAGCAAGCGCCATTGCCAAACCCGGCGGCGATCTGGCAGTTAAGACCAAGCTTATTGAGCAGTTTATTAACCAGTTGGGCAATGTGATGGACAAGGCCAACATATCGGTGCTACCCACCGAAACGGCCAACCTCAAAACTTTTTTCGAAGGCGTTGGCAAGGTTAGCCAGCACACGCCCCAGAACAATAACCCCTCAAATTCTTTAGGTGGCAACCAATGATTATCAACACTATAAGTCAGGTTCTGCTTGGCATTATCACTATTTACGTAGCTTACAAATTCATACAGTCTATTCAGCTGGTGCCAACACAAAAGGCCTATATTGTAGAGCGGCTGGGAAAATATCAGCGAACACTCGGACCGGGTTTCCATGCCTTGGTCCCCTTCTTTGATCGCGTAAAATACCGCCAAGATTTGCGTGAGCAAACCATTGAAGTAGAACCCCAGGAGTGTTTCACTATTGATAACGTTAAGGTTGATGTAGACGGGGTAATTTACCTCGCTGTTACTGATCCCGTTAATGCCAGCTACGGCATCACCAATTACCGTTTTGCCGCGGTGCAGCTGGCCCAGACCACCACGCGTTCGGTTATTGGGCGGATGAACCTCGACGATACGTTTGAAGACCGGGCCATCATCAACAAGGAAGTGGTTAAAGTACTTTCGGAAATGGAACAGGCGTGGGGCATTCGCGTGCTACGCTACGAAATTAAAAATATTGTTACCCCGCATACTATCCAGCAGGCCAT
>NNSL01000231.1 GCA_003123965.1 Balneolaceae bacterium SMO_bin1 | reverse complement strand
TACAAATAAGGAGCGGTCAATCATATATAGAGTCTAAATTTTATCAATTCGGCTTTATCGCTGTAAAGTCTGGCGACAATTTTATTTTTGCAGGTAATATCTACAAATGTTTTTAAGGCTTTTTCTGTTAGGTCTGTTCCTAATAACATTAAAATAAAAAATTATTGAGTATGTCTACGATGAAAGCAATGCAAATTAGTGAGCCCGGCTCGGATTTTGAGCTTGTAGAGAAAGATATACCAACTCCCGGTGATGGTGAAGTATTGATCAGAGTTGAAGCCTGCGGAATATGCCACAGTGATGCTTTTGTGAAGGAAGGCAACTTCCCGGGAATTGAATACCCGCGTGTGCCCGGTCATGAAGTTATTGGAATTGTTGAACAAACCGGAAACGATGTAAATTTGTGGGATGATGGTCAGCGTGTAGGCGTAGGATGGCACGGCGGCCACTGTTTCGAATGTGAACCCTGCCGCCGCGGCGATTTCATCAATTGCGAAAATGCCCAGGTTACCGGCATTCATTTTGATGGCGGCTACGCCGAATACCTAGTAGCGCCCAGCCAGGCCATTGCAGCCGTACCCGACGAGCTTTCCTCCGAGGAAGCCGCTCCGCTGTTATGCGCCGGCATCACCACCTTTAATGCACTGCGCAACAGCAATTTGGGGCCGGGTGATCTGGTTGCCGTGCAAGGTATAGGCGGATTGGGGCACCTTGGCGTACAGTATGCCAATAAGTTCGGCTGCGAAGTGGCTGCTATTTCAAGGGGCACCGATAAGAAGGAGCTGGCCGAAGAATTAGGAGCGCACCACTTTATTGATGCCAAAGCACAGGATCCCGCCGAAGAACTGCAAAACCTCGGTGGAGCCAAAGTAATTCTGGCAACAGCGCCTAACAGCGATGCCATGAGCTCTGTCGTGGATGGGCTCGGCCGTGATGGCACCATGATGGTGGTTGGCGCAACGATGGATCCAATCGAAGTTAGCCCAATGCAGCTCATCATGGGACGCAAAAGCGTGGAAGGCTGGCCCAGCGGCGACGCCACCGGCTCCGAGGATACGCTGAATTTTAGCGCACTGCAGGGAATCAACCCCAAGATTGAGACTTTCCCGCTCGAAGAAGCCAACGAGGCATACGAGCGTATGATCAACAACGAAGCGCGTTTTCGCGTAGTACTTACGATGGATTAATCACAAATTAGAAGATCTAAATTGCCAGGTACTTAATAGGTGCCTGGCTTTTTTAATTAAATTGTTCCAGCACTTCATCGATAAGATCACGGCTGCAGGAAATTCCGTTTCCTGATTGTATAGTTTCCTTTCCCTCAATATCACAAAATATGCCGCCCGCCTCCTGCATGATGGTGAGCAGCGGTGCAGCATCCCAGATATTCAGTACCGGATCAAACATGATATCGGCCCGTCCCGAAGCGACCATCATGTGGCCATAGGCATCACCCCACGTGCGGTGCATACGTGCCTTCTGCAGAAGATT
This sequence comes from Balneolaceae bacterium SMO_bin1, assembly GCA_003123965.1. The sequence goes on along the minus strand of NNSL01000231.1, from coordinate 5,640 downwards.
TTGCAAAGGTTTATCTAATTCAAATTCTTTCGCCGTGGTAACATCGGTAGTTAGGAGGCTGGCATTTTTCAGTGATTCACACGATCGAACTTCACAAGGTTCACCTTTCCATCGTACGCCCATGCCTTTGGCCGCCTCACAAAGTTCGTCCAGCGCCGGGGCATAAATCACCCCCGAAATCGGTTCATTTTTATAGACCACGCCGATCAGCGTCGTATAAAACGGCACGCCGTGAATGAATGATTTGGTGCCGTCGATGGGGTCAAGTATCCATTGCACGGGGCTGCCGGGATTGATCCGGCCATGTTCTTCGCCTAAAATTCCGTGATTGGGAAATCGCTTGGTAATTTCCTTGCGCATCAACGACTCTGTTTCGCGATCTGCAATAGTTACAGGCGTAGCATCGTCCTTGCGCTCTACATCAAATTCCCGTTGGTAATACTCCAGGGTGTGCTCGCCACCGAGGCGCGTAATTTCAATAGCAGCCTGGTGTAGCTCTTTAAGATCTATGTCCATTAATTGGCTCTTGTTTTGAAAAATAACGAAGCAAAATATACTATTTGATCACTCAAAATTCATCACCGAGCGAAATAGTCCTAAATGATCAAGTTGCTAAATTTTAAGTTTGGGAAACGATCTCTACCAAAATTTGATCCAGTCTTCATCCCTAAATTTCGGCTAAATATGCAGAAATCTTGATCACCTTTTATTAAAATATCACAGATTTTGTTGAATACTTTCTAAGATTGAGTAGTTATTCAAAAATTAATTTTAGAACAGCTGATTGGCCCAGTCATTTAAAAATATAATGCAATATTAAAGACACTTTTTGAACTCAAAAACGGATACAAAAAGCGGTGAAATATTTCTCATTTCTTACTCGAAAAAACAGATAAACAAAGAACAATTTACAAGCTAAATTCTGCCCTCATTTTCAGAGAGTAACATGTTACAAATCGGGTCATATTTGAGGTCAATTTCTCTGTCGAAATTTTAGAGTATAACTTCGAATTTTGGGTGGAAAATTATCCTCTCTATTTGGCTTTATATTAGAAATTTTAAGACCCAGATTAAGCCAGATTTTTAAACTTTCTAAAGTTTGGCAGCCAGTTTTATCACACAGAAATACTGGGCCTTTCGTTTTTAAAATCAAAAATATCAGTTTATCAGTGTAGACATTATTGCATTAAACGATGAGACAAAAATTAAAATTTTGAATTTCATAATTGCACAATTGTAAAGGCAGCTCATCGAATTTTTCTGAAGTGTATTACTAAATTCGGAACTATTTATTCACTTTATAGACGTCTATTCTTCTAGAATTTTATTATATGTATTTTTTAATTACTTGCCTATCAGTATTTTGTGATACTTTTAAAACAAATTATCAGACTTGCTTTTCATCCCGGCTAACTAGCTGCCCTTAATTTATTAAGTAAAGATCAAGTCTTTTTGACTCGTATATATAATTATCCCAAACCATTGTTTTTATTCTATTTAAGTTATTCTTAATTATATTAATCATATATCAGCCATTTATATCCCTTTAAATAATTAAGGTGCCAAGAAAGTCACAATTTTAACTATATATTACTTTAAGTTCATTACCATAAATTACTGCTGTCTTATTATTTATGGTATTTTTTATAATAATTATATTTCTGACCCTTATTCTTTCAGATAGAATAAAAAAATGCCGCTGCAAAAACAGCAGCGACTTCTATTTTCTCATTCTCTTACTGTGATTCTGTTTGTTCTTAGTCGTTCATTCGCTCTACCATCCACTGCGGATAGATCGACTTTGGCTCCGTGGTTTCGGCAATGCGGTCCAGCTCATCAGTGGTCAAATTGATCTGGGTACTTGCCAGATTATCTTCCAGTTGCCCCATCTTCTTCGCCCCTATTATGGGTGCTGTTACCCCCGGCTGATGCAACAGCCAAGCCAGTGCTATTTGTGGTATGGACGCTCCCTTCTTTTCGGCTATTTCATCCATCACTTCTACCGCGTCGTATCCTTTCTCTTTATCGATTGGCGGGAAGTCAAATTCAGTGCGTCGACTGCCTTCCGGTTCGTCTTCGTCGCGCCGGTATTTACCAGTCAAAAATCCACCAGCCAATGGTGACCATGGCAGTACGCCTAACCCCTCTTCCCGGCAGAGTGGGAGCAGCTCATATTCAAGGTCGCGACCGGCTACCGAGTAGTAGGCCTGCAATGATGAAAACGCTGCCCAGCCCTTCGCTTTCGAAATTTCCAACGACTTAGCTAACTGCCGCACTGTAAGGTTGGAACAGCCGATATAGTGAACCTTACCCTTGCGTACAAGGTCGTTAAGCGCCGAGAGCGTCTCCTCGATGGGCGTTTGGTCGTCTACACCATGTATCTGGTATAAATCGATGTAATCAGTACCTAATCGCTCCAAACTGGCATCCACCGATTCCATAATATGCTTACGCGACAATCCCACGTTATTGACGTCACCCGTACCTTCAGCTGCTTCATCGCTCATGGGACCGCGCACCTTGGTAGCGATCACCGCTTTACGTCGATCAATTCCAACATCCCGGATGGCCTGCCCTAAAATTTGCTCAGACTCTCCGCGCGAGTACACATCGGCGGTATCAAAAAAGTTGACGCCCGCCTCCCACGAAGTTTCTACCATCTCTTTTGCAAGGTCGAGATCTACCTCACCAATGTTATAGAATGATGATCCGAACGTCATGGCGCCGAGGCACAGCTCCGAAACTTTCAATCCGGTATTTCCTAATCGTTTATATTTCATAACGGATATATTTATGAATTTGAAGTGATTGTGTATTCGCAAAAACGGAAAGGGTATAGCATGAGTTCGAAGTGCTTTTTATATCATGCAATTACCTTTTCACTCACTGCATTCATTTTCATATTTTCCAGTCAGTTAACTCAAACCTGATAAGCCCAAATTTATCGAACTGCCAATTTCATACAGCGCGGATTTAGCAGCGGAACTGAACGACCAAATCGTTCTCATTAAGTATGGCGGTAATGCCATGGTAGATGAGGATGTAAAAAAAGGCGTAGTAGAAGACATCACCAGCCTGAAGAAGCTGGGCGCTATTCCCGTGATTGTACACGGTGGCGGCCGCGCTATTAAAGCATTGATGGAAAAAGTCGGGCTCGAATCGGAATTTATTGGCGGGCACCGAAAAACGGATGCCGAGGCCATGCGCTATGTAGAAATGGCGCTGAGCGGCAGCGTAAACTCCGACTTGGTGAAACTGATTAACGGAACCGAGTACAAGGCGGTGGGCCTGTCCGGTAAAGATGGCGGCATGGTGATTGCCCAGAAACGCATGCACCAGCTCACGGTTGACGGTCAGTCGCAGGAAGTGGATCTCGGCTTTGTGGGTGATGTTAAAGCCATCAATACGGATCTCATTTATACTTTGTTTGAAGCCGATTACATCCCCGTCATTTCACCGGTATCGCTGGGGGAAGACCTCAACGATTACAATATTAATGCCGATATGTTCGCCGGTCACCTGGCCGGAGCATTGGAGGCCGCTCACTATTTGGCCCTCACCGATGTAGACGGGCTCCTGACCGATATCGACGATCCGTCCTCTCTGGTTCGGGAAATGCCGCTTGAAAAAGCAGAATCTGAAATTGGCAATCTCATTCAGGGTGGTATGATTCCCAAAATTGAATCCTGTATTATTGCTTTGGAAGAAGGTGTGCAGTCAGCGCATATTATTAATGGAATGGCTGAACATAGCATTTTAAAAGAACTTTTGACCAAAGAACGAGCTGGAACGCTGATTCATAAATAGTCTATTTTATAACGAGCACGAAGCTTGAAACCTAAATTGGTAATTACGTACTCATGGAAGACAATGCTCAGAAACTTGCAGCTAAATATCACGTTGACCTCTACGGGCGATTTCCCCTCACCCTAACCGAGGGGAAAGGATGCCACGTAACGGCTACCAACGGCAAAACCTATCTCGATGCGCTGGCCGGCATCGCCGTTAACTGCCTGGGATACGCCCACCCGATCCATACCAGCGCTATAAAAGAACAGGCCGAAAAGTTGGTTCACGTCTCAAACTTTTTCTACAACGAACCGCAGAGTAAGCTGGCCGAAATGCTGGCCGAGCTTTCCGGATTGGATAAGGCATTTTTCTGCAACAGCGGTGCCGAAGCGGTTGAAGGCGCAGTAAAGCTGGCACGAAAATATGCGCACGTAAAAGAGAAGTCAGGCAATATTATTTCCATGGAAAACTGCTTTCACGGGCGCACACTTGGCGCAATTGCCATGGGCAAGGAGAAGTATCAAAAAGGGTTTGCACCGATGGCGCCCGGTTTTGAGCAGGTTAAAATGAACGATATTGAACAGCTGCGGGAACGCTTCAACGAAAACACCGTAGCGGTAATTATGGAAACCATACAGGGTGAGGGCGGTATCCATCCCGTTGAAGAGGCCTACCTGAAAGAAGCCCGGGCGCTGTGCGATGAGCACGATGCCTTGCTTATTCTCGACGAAATTCAATGCGGCATTGCCCGCACCGGCACCATGTTTGCTTTTCAACAATATGATGTTGAACCCGACATCATTACATCAGCAAAAGCACTGGGAGGCGGCGTGCCTATTGGCGCTGTGGTGGCCAAAGAACACGTAGCGGCCGCTTTTAACCACGGCGAACACGGTACCACCTATGGCGGTAATCCGCTGGCTTGTGCAGCCGCCTGCGCTACGCTCGAAACTATCGTTGACCAGGATATTGCCGAGCAGGCTAAAGAAAAAGGCGCCTATTTCATCCATAAAATGCGCGGCATTGCCGAAGGCTGGGACGCCATCACCGAAGTACGCGGCCGCGGGCTGATGATCGGCGTAGAGCTCAACTTTGAGGGCGCCGATGTGGTTGACGCCATGCGCGATCGCGGTGTCATCGGCAATTGTGCATCCGGCAATGTTATGCGTATCGTACCGCCGCTGATTATTCAAGAAGACGAAATTGATACCATTATTGACGTACTAACGGAATCTATTAAAGAAGTGGAAGAGCATCATGCCAAAGCATAAAGTTGGAATTGTAGGAGGAACAGGTTACACCGGCGCCGAGCTGGTGCGTCCTGCTGATTAATCATCCCGAAGTAAAACTGGAAATTGTCACCTCACGAAGCCACTCCGGTAAGCTTTTTTCGGATGTGCATCCGCACTTTACCGGCATGGCTGACATGGAGTTGCAGACCATTGATGATCTGGATGATTACGATCTGGACCTGGTTTTCCTGGCCCTGCCCCACGGCGTTTCCATGGATTTCATCAAAACGTATGACCCCGAGAAATACCGGGTAATTGATCTCTCGGGTGATTTTCGACTGACCTCTGCCGATTCGTACCAGCACTGGTATGGCAAGGAACACGTAGCACCCGACTTTATCGGGGAAGCCGCTTTTGGGTTGCCTGAACTTTTCCGTGATGATATCCGCAATGCCGCGCTCGTCGCTAATCCGGGATGTTATCCTACATCGGCAATTCTTGCCCTGGCGCCCTTGCTCAAAAGTGATTTAATTGAAACCGAGCATATTACCATAGATTCCAAATCAGGCGTAACGGGCGCCGGTGCCAGTGCCAGCGAAAAAACGCACTTTCCCGATGT
>NNSL01000256.1 GCA_003123965.1 Balneolaceae bacterium SMO_bin1 | reverse complement strand
GATGTTGAAGCACGTATTCAAGCCAATAGGCCAGCAATTTTACGCTATGCGGAATCTAATGCCGGGAGCGATATTTCAGTGTTTGCCGGCCAAATCGGGTTTCAATACGATACATTTACGGCTATTGAAATTTTTATTCAGCAGCCTGATCCGCAGGATAATATACCCGATCGAGATCTGATAACTGCCGAAGATCGATACTCTATTTTTATTGAAGGAACATATAATGGTGAGGAATTCGTCTATCGTTCAAAAACATCGTTTACCAAATTGATGGATTTTGACAGCATCTCAATTAACGGTGAAGAAGAAACATTGGCGATATTGCTTAGAAGCAATGTGCAAAGCTTTCTGATAGACCCTGAAACAGGGCAGATACTAGACCCGCGGGAAGAGTCCAATTCAGAAACAATTGATGCGCTTATAGAAGAATCGTTCAGTGTAGAGGCCTCAGCTGAGCAAAGCTTACCATTAAATTAGAAACATTGCTTAAGCTCGTTTAAAAATAAAAAAGCTACATGCTTAAAGATCGCCGCACCAAAATTGTTTGTACGCTAGGCCCCAGCAGCAGCAGTAAAGAACAGATTGAAAAGCTAGTGCATAATGGCATGAATATGGCCCGCATTAACTTTTCACACGGGTCGCATGAGGGCCACAAAAAAGTTATACAGCATGTTCGTCGTATTGCCAAAGAGAACAACGTAATTGTACCCATCCTGGGCGATCTTCAAGGGCCCAAAATTCGGGTTGGAAAGATGAAAGACGGTGGCCAGCCAATTGAAAAAGGGGATTACGTAAAGATTACCTCCGACAACTCAATCGAAGGCACCTCCGAGACCATACCGATTGACTACTCAAGGCTTCATAACGATGCGGTTGAAGGGGATAAGATTCTAATTGACGATGGGTTGCTGGAGCTCAAGGTTGTTAAAAAAAAGAATGGTGAAATAACAGCCCAAGTAGTGGTAGGTGGAGAAGTGAAGTCCAGGAAGGGTGTTAATTTGCCGGGAGTAAAAATTTCGATTCCTTCAATTACGCAAAAAGATATTGACGATCTTGAGTTCGCTGTATCCCAGAACATAGATTTTGTGGCGATGTCGTTCGTGCGAACCGCCAATGATATACAAGAAGTAATTTCACGCCTGCGAGCTCTTGATTCACAAGCCGGCATTATTGCCAAAATTGAAAAGCCCGAAGCCGTAGAAAACTTTAGTGAAATCATCGAAGAAACCGACGGCATTATGGTGGCCCGAGGCGACTTGGGAATCGAAATAGCGAGTGAACAGGTGCCTCTCGTTCAAAAAAGGATTATTGATGAATCACGTAAGGCTGGTAAGCCAGTTATCACGGCTACACAAATGCTTGATTCGATGATTGAAAATCCACGGGCTACACGCGCTGAAAACTCCGATGTAGCCAATGCCGTTTTGGACGGTACTGATGCAGTGATGCTGTCCGGCGAAACGGCTATAGGAAATTATCCGGCCGAGGCGGTCCACGCCATGGATAAAATTTGCCGTTCAATAGAGGCCAATGCCAAACGCCTGTACCATAGCCTGGAGTACCGCAAGCCCGAATGGAAGGAAAAGCAGGTGGTGGAATCTATCGCGTATTCATGCGTGTCACTGGCAAAAAATGTTGATGCGGAAGCCATTGGTACGTTAACGCATTCAGGCAGTACGGCCCGCCGTATTGCCAAGTTCAGGCCCCATGTACCGCTTGTAGCTTTCACCGAAAGCCAAAAAGTATGCAATCAGCTAGCACTGGTATGGGGTACTACACCTATTAAAATTGAAGCCGTTTTTGATACCGACAAAAGCGTGAGACTGATGGAAGATCAGCTGAAGAAGCATGGATTTGTGAATTCCGGAGATCGCGTCATCATCACCACTGGGATGCCTATTGCTAAGCGAGGTCGTACGAATATGGTAAAAGTTAGCACTGTTAGTTGATGTAGCCACTTTGTCTGTTTAAAATATGGAGGCTCGGTGGTCTATCTCAGCGTTATAAGCATTATCTCAAGCACAATTACTCGTGAAAAAGCTAGTCCTCATTTCCCTTTTGCTGTTCATTACCGGGTGTGGCGGATCTCTAAAAAACTCCTGGACCAATTTTACCGCCTACTATAATACCTACTATAACGCCAAGCAGGATTTTGAAGATGGTATTGCCCTTGTAGATGAGCAGCCCGTAAATATTGATCCCAGTGATCCGGTTCGGCCTCATCCTGCACCTGATAACGTGGGCGTGGAATATTTTGAAGCCGCAATTGATAACGGGGCTTTAATTCTTCGTCGCTTTTCTGATTCCAAGTGGACCGACGATGCACTGCTGCTGATGGGGAAATCGTATTATTATCTGCAGGAGTTTTTTCTGGCACGACAAAATTTTGATGAGCTCCTGGAACTTACTGCCTCTGCACTCAAAAAAGAAGCCATAATCTGGAAAGCACGAACGATGCTCGATACCGGCTCTTTCACCGAGGGCATTCAATTTCTTGAAAAACAGCTTGAAAATGAAGAAGTAAAGTGGGATTCAAACAGCAGGGCAGAAGCACAGGTGCTACTGGCTCAACATATGGCCATGCAGAAAAATTGGGATGGGGCAGTGGAAATACTTGAGGATGCCGTTCCTTCGCTTAAGAGCCAAGAGTTGAAAGGGCGGAGCTATTTTTTATGGGGCCAAGCTCTCGAAACGCAAGGTGAGCTCATCAGAGCATATCAGGTATATGATAACGTAAAGCGTTATTTTCTGGATTACGAGTACCTGTATTGGGCTGAAATGAAACAGGCACAAGTATCACGTAAGGGCGGACGTAATGAGCTGGCTGCAGCAATTTATAATAATTTGCTTCGCGACGATAAAAGTTATGACCGCAGGAATGCAATACAATTTGAACTTGCCCAAACATACGCAGAACAGGGTAATTATAAACAGGCTGAGGCTGCTTATAGAGAAATCCTTGAAACAAACACACGAAATGGCACCCGTCAGTTGCTGGCTGATACGTATTACCAGCTAGGTGAATTATACAGCAATTATTATTCGAATTATAGCCTGGCTGCAGCTTATTATGATTCATCATCCACATTGTCGGTTCAAGCGCCGCAGGCTACTGGTGAAAATGCAAATTTATTGGCAGAAGCATACAACCGGTATGCAACATTGCAGGACGAAATAGCAAGAATAGACAGTTTGCTCACCTTAGGTTCATTAAGTGATGAACAGTTGCAAGCCAGACTCAATACTATTCGGCAAGAACGGCTAGAAGTAATGCAAGAAAGCCAGCCAGTGGTACAACAAACACGCAATACCCTTGCAAATTCATCAGAGCCGGAGATGGTTACCAGCGCCACCAGCATGAATGACCAAACCGCTGCGTTTGGTTTTCTTAACTACCGCAATGAGAACTTGCTATCCCAAGGGCAGCAAGCGTTTATTGCAACTTGGGGTCAACGCCCCCTGGTTGATGATTGGAGACGAAGAGAAGCGATTCTGAATAAAAACGTTGAAAACGCGGCGACCAAAAGGGAAACGGACACGGTGAAGGCCCGCGATACAGAAGCATTAAATGACAAAACACTTGGAATTGATCTTGAAGAAATACCTAGAACCAGAAAAGACCGCGCACAGTTAAAACAGAGGCAACTGAATACGTTTTATAAGTTGGGCAGTCTTTTCTTTTTGTCGCTCAACCAGCCAGATAGTGCGGCAACCTATTACAGAAAAATATTAGAGCGATCGCCGGATAGTGAATTGGAGGCTCAAACATTGTACTCCATGCATGAGTTGTATCAGTCTCAGCAAATGCCGGATAGTGCAGCTTTTTTCCGTGAAAAAATTTTGAACCAATATCCGCAATCACGCTATGCAGCTCGAATAGAAGTACAAATAGAAGGGGAAAACAGTAAACGGGCAGAGAAGTCGACTGAGAATGTACGGCAACGCGCTTTGGAAATAATCAGTAGTGAAAATGCCCAAAAACCGAGTAGGCAGACCGCCGATAAACTTCGTGAATTGGCAATCCAAGACTCTTCAAATACACTGGCACCGGCACTTTATTTTGAGGCTATTCGCGAGCAAATTAGATATGCCCATAGTCGTGACTCTGTTACTACAGCCTCGGATTCTCTCGATCAGCAAATGTATGCAGGTGCTGAATGGAACAAGGTAAGGGAAATGGCAGCTGAATTTACTGAGCGGTATCCTACCGCTAAACAGACCCCAAAAGTTGAGGGGTGGCTCTCAGTACTGCAAGGTTACAAGAATGCAAACATGGTTCTTACGTGCAGTCAATTGGGTGTTGAACCGCAGATGATACCCACTAAGCAGAAATTTGTTGAGGCCATTAATTTGCCTGCAAAAGTAGAAAGGATGAATATTTCAGGCCAAATTACGTATCGTTTAAGGATAACACCTAAAGGGAAGGTTGCCAGCTTAGAGCTTCTTTCAAACCCTTCTAATCTTGGTATTGAAGAAGCTTACGAGAAGGCAATATTGAATGATCTGCGATTTGAGCCCATTTCTTATGAAGGTCAGGCTGTTGAAGTAAATTGTGATATCGAATTTCCTATCAGCAGATAAGCTGCTAAATCTCTTTTACCGATTCGAGTTCATTCTTTTTTATGTAATCGACAAGCCCCTTGTTTATTTGTTTTACCAGGGCTGGCCCTTCGTACACAAGACCCGTATAAATTTGAAGCAGGTTAGCGCCGGCCTTAAGCATGTTCAGGGCCGTTTGGTAAGAGTTAACGCCGCCTACACCAATAAGTAAAGGTTTTGGCCCCACATAATCTCTGATAATTTGAACAATATGCAGACTTTTGGGAGTGAGTGGCGCCCCGCTTAGTCCACCATTACCAATTTTTTTAAGTGTGCTCTCATCTGTATTTAGGCCACTCCGGCTTGATGATGTGTTACAGGCAACATAGCCGTCAACGTGGTGTGATGCACAAATTTCGAGTAATTCTTGCAGGTGATTATCATCTATGTCTGAAGAAAACTTTACAAGTGTTGGCACCGGATCTATAGTTTGGGAGCCTACCAGCCGTTCCAGAAGTTGATTAAGCGTGTTGGGATCTTCGAAAGTTTTGCCAGAGGCCGTATTGGGACAGGAAATATTAATGGTTATATAATCGGCAATTTTTTGGGCTTCCTGATAACTGAAATAATAATCTTCAATAGCCGCTTCACCCATAATATCAGGGTCATGCGTTTTTGCAATATTAATCCCGATAGGTATAGAAAAACGGGCATTTTGCAAGCGTTTAACTATCGTTTGGGCGCCATCATTATTTAAGCCCATCCGGTTTATCAGAGCCTCATCTTTGGGTAAGCGGAATGCTCGTGGTTTTGGGTTGCCGCAATTGGCTTCAGCTGTAACACTGCCAACCTCAACAAACCCTAAGCCTGCTTTTTGCATTGCTCGTACCAGCTGGCCATTTTTATCAAAGCCGGCGGCCAGTCCAACGGGATTGGGAAAAGTTATGCCGTGGAATGTTTGGCTAAGCAGCGGTGATTTGTATTGATATAGGTGCCGAGTCAGGGACGACAATAGTGCGGATCGGTCTACCTTTTTTGCAAAATCCAGCGTGAAATCATGCGCTTTTTCGGCATCAAACTGAAATAGCAGCGGTTTTAGGAGTGACTTATAAATCATTTTTGTACCCAAAGCTTTTTAAAACAGCTGAAAACTACATAGCTTCTACCGAATAATGAAATTAATAATGTTTAATTTGCGTGATTGCGCCCATGGGTTTCGATAGCATAGACGATGTTTACCAATTTCTAGACAACATTCCCAGCTTTAAAGCTAAAGGTAAAGGGGCCGCTGATTTTTCGCTCGATCGATTTCGGCAATTTTGCGATGCCATTGGAAATCCGCAAGATAAATTTCCAAGTATTCATGTGGCTGGCAGCAATGGCAAGGGTAGCACATGCACCATATTGGGATCCATTTATAGAGCCGCTGATTTCAATGTCGGGGTCTATACCTCTCCGCATCTGATATCATACAACGAGCGGTTTGCCATTAATGGGCAGATCATTTCTGATGGCGATTTAATGTCATTTTTTGAGCAGCATCAATCGCGCATTAAAAGTTTTCGGTTGACTTATTTTGAAATTAGCACGGCGCTTGCATTCTGGTGGTTTGCGGAGCAGGATGTTGAAATCGCCGTAATAGAAACGGGCTTGGGCGGCCGGTTAGATTCTACAAATATTATCAACCCTATAGCCTCTGTTATTACTACGGTGACGTTAGATCATACCGATGTTTTGGGTAATTCGCTTGAAGCTATTGCTGCCGAAAAAGCAGGAATCATAAAACAGAATACGCCGGTGGTGTTAGGAAATATGCCACAAGTAGCCCGGCAAGTGATAAGGGAATATGCAAAGGCAAAATCAGCCCCGGTTTACACAACTGATGAAATGAATCCTAAAATGGAGAACGGTCGATTTTACCTGAATGAGGGTGGGCAGCAGGTTGAGCTGGAATCAACACTGCGGGCTTCTGTGCAGGCCTGGAATATTGCTGCTGCCTGGCGCGCGACAACTGTACTACAAGATAAGCTGCCGATTACTGATGCGCAGCGCAAGAACGGGATTTACGAGGCCGGTGGCCGCGCTAATACAGCTCGGTTTGAGAAGCTTCACCCAGCGTTGCAATGGTATTTTGACGGTGCACATAACCTGCAGGCTATTCGTGAAATGAAGAAAATGGTGCGCCAATTGCAGCCAATAGATAAATCAACCGTGGTTTTTGCTATAATGAAGGATAAATTAAATAAAAAATGGCATCAGAATTTTCGGAATTCCAAAAAATAATTTATCATACACTTCCGTTAGGGAGAGCAGCGGCATTTCAAGATGTGCAAAAATTGCTGCCTCGGGTTCAAGCTTTTCCGAACCGTTCAACAGAGCGTAATAGCCTGCTAAAAGAAATTGAGTCGGAATTAGTAATATTTACCGGAAGTTTTTATTTTTATCCCACGGTACGAGATTGGTTATCAAAATTAGAAGTAAACCAATAGTCTCTTATCCAGCCTAACGTACTGTAACAAACCTTCGCATCAACAATTCTTTCTTTTATTTAGCATCAGTTACGAACGAAGAAGCATTTATATTTCTCTCAATTCAAAAT
>NNSL01000353.1 GCA_003123965.1 Balneolaceae bacterium SMO_bin1 | reverse complement strand
AAAAAAAGGAGGGCGAACAGGTGGATTTTGAACAACGTGCCCTTGTTGTTATCAACAGCCGGGGTGAATTACTGCAAGATTCCGTGCAAATGTACAAGCGTGCAAACCCGCATATTTATCGGCGCAGCCCCAGCAGCATAAGCGTAGAAAACATCCCCTACCGGTATGACGATGAGTTAGCGTTCTTGGCCAATGGCAGCTACCTCATTGCCGTGCGGACAGTAACGCAATCTATCACTACAACGATGAGCATGAGGTGATCACCAAAATACCGCTGCAAGTGGCGCGACGGCCGGTTACCTCCGATGATACTGAGTATTACTTAGACGATATGGAAAACCATATCCGTAATGAAATTGAAGCGCGTATGGGCGAAACCAAACCACCATATCTCAATATGTACGCTACCGAAAACTACATTTGGCTGCATACCGATAGCGGTGAGGCAGGCAAACAAATGGTGGTGCTGAACTATGAGGGTAATGCCTTGGGCAAATTTTTGCTGCCGGAAATTGATACCATCGAGCAGATAAAAGGAAATACTATTTACACCATCCACCGCAGCCCTGAGCAAGGCGATATGATTCGGGCCTACCGTGTGCAACTTTAACCACGATCAAAACAACATTAAAAATTATGCTAAAGCGAATTTTTCTGCTACTGATGACCGCCACGGTTCTACAAGCCTGCGGCTCCGGTTCATCCGATACCAATAATCAAATTGATTACGCCACGCTCGATTCGCTTCAAACCGAAGTAATCCTCGAAATTGGCGAAACCGAAGATTACCTGCCGGGCCAGCTTACAAACTTAGCAGTTGCTCCCAACGGAGATATTTTAGTGGCCGACTGGGCCAGCAAAACCATTGAGCAGTTTGATGAAAATGGAAATCATCGGGGCACGATAGCAAAGGGTGGCGGAGGCCCCGGTGAAATGAGTGACTATTTTATGTTTAACAAGATGGGTAATGATACCCTTTTAGTTACGCAGCTAATAACTTCCCAAAAGGATTATTTTGTACCGGATTCTGATGGAATGTACCGGTTTTTGCGATCTGACAAGCCAGCCGAACGCCCGGATCGTTCGTTCACCATAATAGGTGCGCAAAGCGAGACCTCGTACTATGCAACCGTGGGTGGTACTTTTAGTTTCAATCTTGGCAATGAGGCAGACTATTCATCCAAGGCACTGGTGGTGGTCAATAGCAGCGGTGAAGTGGTTCAGGATTCCGTGCAAATGTATAAAACTGCCAACCCTTATGTGCGACGCGGAGGCACTGATACAAATATTAGCATACGAACATGGCAAATACCTTATCGGTTTGATGATGACCTATCTATTCTCCCTGATGGATCGTACTTAGTGGCCCGCGCTGATAGTAATGCTATTTTTAAATACAGTGCTGGTCACGAATTGCAGGAAAGAATTCCACTAAATGTAAAACCGCGGCCGGTTACCGCTGCTGATATCGATGAAAAACTTGGCGATGATGAGGATATGGGCTCCAAATCAAGGAACGAGATGGAGTCTAAAATCACCGACCAAAAACCGCCGTTCCTGAACGTGTTTGCAACGCAGGAACATATTTTCTTACACACCGAGAGTAATGAAAATGGAAAAGAGTTTGTAGTCCTTGATTATGACGGCAATCCCTTGGGCAAGTTTACGCTCCCCGAAGTTGACTCCATTCAGCACATCAAAGAAAATGCCATTTATACCATTCATCGCAGCCCCGAAAAAGGACATACAATTCGGGCGTACCGGGTACAATTTTAACTACTACTAAAACAATTAGAATTATGCTAAAGCGAATTTTACTACTATTTGTGGCCGCCGCGGTTCTACAAGCCTGTGGCTCCGGTACATCCGATATTAATAATCAAATTGATTATGCTACGCTCGATACGCTTCAAACCGAGGTAGCCCTAGAAATTGGCGAAACCGAAGATTACCTGCCGGGCCAGCTTGTTAGTCTGGCAGTTACGCCTGGGGGTGATATTTTAGTAGCCGACAGGGCCAGTACTACTATTGAGCAGTTTGATGCGAGCGGAAATCACCGCGCCACCATAGCCAGGGAAGGGAGCGGCCCCGGGGAAGTGAGCAACTTTTTTTCCCTGCATCAGCTCTGGAATGACACCCTGCTGGTCAGTCAAGCTTTATCGCAGCGCGATTTTTTTGTACCGGATGAGAAGGGCATCTACCGGTTTCATCACTCTCTTAAGAGTAGTAATGCATCCGAGCGTTCGTTTAGCATTTTCGCCAACCACAGTGATACCTCCTACTTCGCTACCGAGATACGGGTATTCGGTTCCTCATTGGATGAGGAGGAAGATGCCGATTACAGACAGAATCCGCTGGTTTTAGTGAACAGTGCGGGGGAACTTCTGCAAGATTCGGTTCAAATCTATAAACAAGGGAACTGGCTGGTAGAGCGTACCAGTAATAGCATCACGGTTAGGGGTATTCCATTCCGTCTAGAGGATGATGTATCTATGGTTGGAAACGGTAACTACCTAATTGCTCGGGTGGATAGCAGCGCCATTTATCATTATAACAGCAAACACGAATTAGTGAAAAAATACCGCTCAATATTAAGCAGCGGCCCATCACTTCTGATGACTTGGCTTACGAGCTGGACGAGAACCTTGATTCGAGCACGCGCAATAAGCTGGAAGCCCGCATTGGTGATTACAAACCGCCGTACCTAAATGTATACGCCACCGAGCAGTATATTTGGCTACATACCAACACCAGCGAAGCCGGCAAGCAAATGG
The DNA here is from genome assembly GCA_003123965.1 of Balneolaceae bacterium SMO_bin1. Next base: position 4,378 of record NNSL01000353.1, on the reverse strand, counting down.
TGGTCATTGATTACGAGGGCAACGCGCTGGGCAAGTTCATGCTGCCCGAAGTGGATACCATTCATGAGGTAAAAGGGAATGAAATATATACGGTACACCAGAGCCCGGAATTGGGGCACCTTATCCGCAAATACAACGTGAGCTTGTAGAAATTTTTCTACAAGCTTTCAACCGAAAAATCTTCGATATGAAGATTTAAAGCATGGTTGATACGCAGCCCCACAATACCGTTGGTCTGCAGCTGGCTTTTGGGCAGCGATGCAACCTGCTGGTCGTTTACAAAAAATAGAACCTCGTTTGCATTGGCCTCTACGGAGAGTACATTGGGTACCGAGCTCTTGGTTGTGTCGGAATACTGCACCATGGAGGGCGCCTTGCTCCAGTTTTGGATCACTTCAGTTTCATCCCCCACTCGTTTTTTGATCAGGTATTCGCCGCTGTTGCGCAGCAAAAAGTAGGTATAGCTTTGATCCGACTGCTCTAGGTTTTGCCCGCCAAAAAATAGTCCAAAGGCTTCATTGCGCCCTTTGGGATCAAAGAGGTGAATTTTAGTGGAGGTTTTGAACGTTTCTTGGGCAGTACTTTCGGGATGCCAAAAAATAGCCCGCGGCCCGGTGGTAATATGCCAGCCGGGTGTCATGTTCACAAAGTAGATATCAGCAGAATCGGGCTCAGCGCCAATAGTAATGTCGGCATTTGGGTTATCAAGCCGAACTTCCCAATTGGCAGGTACAGCCAGGTTTTGGTTTTCGGGGTTCATGGGATCGGGCTGGGCCGAAAGGTGCAGCGGTAGCAAGGCCGCGCAAATCAATGCAAAAAATAAGGTTCGGAAGGGGTTCATTGCGGTGGATATTTAATGAAAAGGTGAAGAATTAAGGTAGCTGTTTTTGAAGATCGGCGCTGATATTTCTGATCTCAGTTTTTACTCGGTTCGCTTTATCACCATCATGGTAATATCATCACTTTGGGAGGCTCCATCTGCGTGCTTATTAACATCCTGCAGTACAAGGTTTAAGGTCTCCTCGGCCGATTGACCTCTATTCTCAAGCACCAGTTCCGTAAGTCGGTCAAGCCCGTATTCTTCGTCATTTGGGTTCATGGCCTCGGTAATACCATCTGTATAAAGCAGTAAAATATCGTCGGTTTCGAAAGAAATCGTACCCATTTCATAGTTAGATTTTTCAACCACGCCAAGCAGTAACCCTGTTGATTCCAGTTTCTCAACGCTTCCGTTTTGCCTAAACAGAAGAGCATCGTCATGGCCCCCATTGGTGTATTGCAGCGTGCTGTTTTCATAGTCCAGAATACCGTAAAATAAAGTTGCAAACTTCGAAGGTTCGGTGCTTCTGAAAAGCAGCTCATTTGTTCCTTCCATGCATTTACAGCAATCATCAAAAATAATGGCATGGCTGCGCAGTGTTGCTTGCAGGTTTGCCATGAGCATGGCAGCCGGCATCCCCTTCCCGGTAATATCGCCCACGCAAAAACCCAGACGGGATGGAGACAGTGAGATAAAATCGAGGTAATCACCGCCCACCGATTTGGCAGGCTGATTGATTGTTTTGATATCAAAGCCGGGAATATCGGGTGATGAATCCGGCAGCAAGTTAAGCTGAATGTCGCGGGCCATGCGCATCTCTTCCTGCAGGCTCATTAACGCTTTTTCTTCCTCATAGAGCCGGGCATTTTCAATAACCTGCGCTGATTGTGAGCCAATAATTGAGAGAAGGCGGCGATCTTCTTTTAAAAATGGTTCTCCGTTCTTCTTGTTAAATACAGCCAAATACCCAATTAAATCGCCTTTAACCATTAGGGGGACGCATAAAATGGACTGAAAAGGGTAGGACTTATCATCAAGAAAGTTGAACCGGTCGTCCTCCTTTATGTTGTTGCTCATCAATGTAGACTGGTTTTTGAGCATCCAGCCTTTCAGGCGATCGTCAAGCCTGATGGGCACCTTCTCCGAAGAAGTGTTGTGCCGCCGAACCATGGTGTGGAATTGCTGCTCTTGCTCCTCTTTTTCCAACAGGCTGATGGTGCCTTCTTCAACCCCAAGATGCTTGATACACTTCAATACAATCTGATCAATTATTTCTTCAACCGGTTGAATGGACGTGATGGTGGTGGCAATATCATTTAGGACCCGAAGCTCGTTGACGGCAAGCTGCAGTTGTTGTGTTTTATCATCAGAAGAGTCTTCCATAGGGTTTTGTAGTCTTAGCTTCGATTCATAAATGCGTGGCTGGCTCTATCCTCAAAATTTGTTTTGCATGAAATAATATCAAAATATACGTACAAATCATTATTAATTTTATTTGTATGACATTATTATGTTATTTTGTTAGCTATTAATTCATGTTCAGGAGTCTTTATCAATGGGAGCTTTGTTCACACTATACGGGCCCGGCAATGATAGATTCGTTATTGCATTATGATATAAAAGAGAAGCTCGGACAGGGAGGTATGGGAATTGTGTACCGTGCCCACGATACCAAACTGGACCGAGAAGTTGCGCTTAAATTTTTGCCAAGTCATATTTCGCTGGATTCCAATGAACGCGAGCGCTTTATGCAGGAGGCACGGGCAGCTGCCGCCCTCAATCACCCCAATATTGCCCAGGTATTTGCCATTGAAGAAGCCGACGATGAAGTATTTATCGTAATGGAATACATTGATGGCAAGGAGCTGAATAAAATTGCCGGAGACGCTGATTTCAAGAATCAGGAGCTTGAGTCGATAGCATTGCAAATAGCAAAAGGCTTAAAGGCGGCGCACGACAAGGGCGTAGTGCATCGTGATATTAAGTCCGGAAATATAATGCTTGATTCAAACGGCAAGCCCAAGATCATGGATTTTGGGCTGGCTCGGATTGAGGGTGCCGCTCATATCACCAAAAGTGGCACTACCATTGGCACAACCTCATACATGTCTCCCGAGCAACTGTCGAGCCATGATGTTGATAAACGATCGGATATTTGGGCGTATGGCGTGGTGCTGTATGAATTATTTACAGGTGAGCTGCCTTTTACAGGCGCCTACGAACCAGCCATCATCTATTCTATTACTGAGGAAGATCCTGCGCCTCCCTCAAAGCTGAACGAAGCTATTCCAACACATATTGAGGGAATTATTCTCCAGTGCCTGAAAAAAGAACCGGAGGAGCGATACCAGGATTTTGGTGAAGTGTTGGATGACCTTGAGGCGAAAAAACAACCGTCTGCCAGCCCGCCAAAATCTTTGCCCGAGAAAATGACAAGCAGCAAGGGTTTAACCAAAGTTCTATATGCAGCAATACCCGCGGTATTAATTCTGTTGCTTTTATTTTTCACGCCTCTTTCCAGCTACCTGGGTATCAACAATTTATTTGGCTCTAATTTACCTGAAAAGCAGGGGCTGGCCATCCTCCCGTTTAATAATATCAGCCAAAATCAGTCTGCTGAGATGGAGCTTATCTCAGACGGTCTTTTGCAAACCCTTACCAGTAAGCTAACACAGGTTGATAACTACCGGGGCGCACTGTGGGTGCTGCCGGCCAGCGAGATTGTGGGCGGTAATGTAACATCACCAAGCCAGGCCCGAAAAGAGCATTCCGTTAATTTGGCCTTAACGGGTAGCCTGCAAGAGTTAGGCGGTGATATCAACTTCACCATGAATCTTGTTGATACGAAAACACTGGAACAACTGAATTCGCGTGAAATTGTAATCGATAAGGATAGCTTGTCCGTACTTCATGCCAACGCTGCCAAAGTGTTACTGGAGATGCTGAATATTGAGCTGGAGCCGGAAATCAATCGAGTGCTGACTCTCGAGGATTCGAAAGAACCAAAGGCGTCAGAATATTATTATCGTGGAGAGGGATATCTGCTGCGTTATGAAAAAGGAGATAATCTGGATAAAGCCATTAATGCGTTTCAACAAGCTATTGACAGCGATTCTACATATGCATTGGCGCATGCGGCACTGGGAGAAAGCTATTTGCGGAAATTTCAACTTACCCAAAATACAGAATTCATGGCTCAGGCCGAAGCAGCTGCAAATAGTGCCATGAAAATAGACAGCAACTTGGTATCGGTGGTGAAGACGCTTGGCCTTATCCATCGCGAAACAGGTGAATATGAAAGAGCGATCCAAAATTTTAAAAAAGTACTCACTTTGGAACCCAGCAATGATATGGCATTTAGGCAATTGGCAAGTACCTACGCTACCATGGGTGAGCTGGACAGGGCTGAACAGAACTACAAAATTGCAATTGAGCTAAAGCCGGATTACTGGAAAAACTACGATCAGCTGGGATTATTTTATTTACGGTATCGCGGTAATAATAAAAAGGCGTTGGAAAATTTCAAGAAGGTGCTAGAGCTGGCGCCTGACAACTACC
>NNSL01000348.1 GCA_003123965.1 Balneolaceae bacterium SMO_bin1 | reverse complement strand
AATTACCTGCAGAACTGGGATTTCACCTACGGCCGATCTGAAACAGCCGCTTCTATCATGGATGTATTTCTGCTTCGGCTGGCTGAAAATACGCTGCAGGATGAGCTAGGAGAAGAGTTGTATCAACATTTTATCGGCTACTCTGCATTGCCTGCACGCATACTCCTGAATATGTTGATTAACGACAGTTCATTTTTTGATGATCAATCAACCCAGCGGCAGGAATCCCGCGCTGCAATAGTCCGTATGAGTATGGAGCAAGCACTTTCTGAATTACAAAATAGCTTTGGAGATGAACCGGCCGAATGGCAGTGGGAGAACCTGCACAGCTTAACCTTACGGCCTGCTTTTTTGGGTCGCGCTGCTCAAGACAGCACCGCATCATCGTCACTCCAACTTATTGTGAACAATGTATTTAGCAAAGGCCCGTACGGGGTACCCGGAAATAAAACGAGCATCAATAACGGGGAATACCTGTGGACAAACCCCTTCGATATGGTTATAGGACCATCCATCAGGCGAATTATTGATTTTTCTAATATGCGCCGATCCCTGTCAATTCTGCCAGCGGGGCAGTCAGAGAACCCACTTTCCAATTATTATGGCGATCAAACCCAGAGCTGGCTTAACGGGCAGTATAAATTTTTAAATCAAGACAGTACGCTGCTGCAAAATTATAATCTAATGCGACTTGTACCCAGCCGCTAATTTATTAACATCATTTGATCTGCGGCTTATTGACTGCATTCGGTAATTCAATTATGTTTAATTGATCTGATACAGGCTGCATTAATCCCGAAAAACCATCATGTCCACTCTGTCGTTTTCACCTTTTTTAAAACATTCGCTACTGCATTTACCCTCATTTTTTTATCGGTATAAGCGGTTGCTCCTCAAATGAAGCCAGCCCGATAAAGACCTTTACCAGCGCCGCGCAGGTAGCGGCTCAAACAATCGAACAAAGCTCAACCTCCAAATCACTAGACTCAACAAAAACATTGGGTAATGGCAGTGATCCGGATTTTCAGGAGTTGACCATTGATCAAATGCTGACTGAAATGACGCTGCGCGAAAAAATCAGTCAGCTCTTTTTTGTGCGGGCCCGCGGCTACTTCAAAAATGAAAACACCGAGGAATATCGCGAACTGCTCAAAAAGGTTAACGAATTTCAGGTTGGTGGCGTCATTTTCTTTAAAGGCACCGTGTATGGGCAAGCCGTGATCACAAACCATTTACAGCGCCAGAGCCGCATCCCGCTTTGGATTACGCAAGACATGGAATTTGGAGCCGCAATGCGGGTAGAGGGCACCACGCGCATCACCCCAGCTATGGGCATTGCCGCTTCGGGGAATACCAACAATGCCTATTTTGCCGGCGAAATAACCGCGCGAGAAGCAAAAGCGCTGGGCGTCAACCAAATCTTTGCCCCGGTTCTTGATGTAAATAATAACCCGCGTAACCCGGTGATTAACATCCGGTCGTTTTCGGGCGATCCTAATATTGTGGCCAACTTCGGCACGCGTTTTATTGATGGCGTTACTGACCAGAATGTCATTTCTACGGCCAAGCATTTTCCTGGTCACGGCGATACCGATACCGATTCACATTACGCACTGCCGGTCATTAATGCCGATTACACCCGCCTGGATTCCATTGAATTTGTGCCATTTAAAGCCGCAATTGATCAAAATGTGCGCAGTGTGATGAGTGCCCATATCAATTTCCCGGAAATTGGCAGCGATTCCGGACGTCCCAGTACGCTAGACCGCTCGATACTTAATCGCATTCTTGTTGATTCGCTGGGTTTCAACGGCATGATTGTAACGGACGGACTGGAAATGAACGGCATCACTTCGTACTATTCGCCCGGCGAAGCCGCCGTTCTGGCCTTACAGGCAGGAGCGGATATTTTGCTGCTTACGCCCGATGAACTGGAAGCAATTGATGAGGTTGAACAAGCCGTACAAGATGGAGAGCTAACCGAACAACGAATTAATGAGTCGGTGCGCAAACTGCTAAGTTGGAAACGCGAGGCAGGCCTTTTTGAGAATGCTCAGGTTGACATTACCGAACTGAGCAAGACTATCAGCAGCCCGCAGAATAGGTACCTGGCGGACCAGATAGCGCGGGAGTCCATCACCCTTCTAAAGAATGAAGGTAATATTATCCCCATAGATAATCAGCGGTTTCGGCGCGTGATGGTGCTTTCAATTGCCAGCGACAACAGTGGTGATACCGGCCGATTTCTGGCACAACAGGTACGGCGCCACCATCCAGCCGTTCGGTTCGAAGTATTTGACGAACGCACCAACAGCGAAGAACAGGCTGAAATTTTGCGCGATGCACGCTGGGCTGATCTCATTATTTTAGGTTCCTACATCAATGTAAATTCACAGGAGGAACAACAATTCGATGACCGGCAACTCGAATTTATAAAGAAGTTGCCATCGCAAACCTCTAAAGTGATGCTCGCAATGGATAATCCCTACGCGCTGCAGGATGTGCCCGATGCCGACGTACACATGGTTGCTTGGGACGACACTGATGAGCAACTTGCCAATACCGTACCGGCGCTGTTTGGTGAAACTGCTATCAGCGGACGGCTGCCGATTGAAATTCCGGGCCTGTATGAGATTGGCCACGGCCTGCAGCAACCCCGCGCCGGAACCTGTTTTGACGATCCGAGATCAGCAGGTTTTTCACCGGATTCACTGCAAAAAGTCGAAGAAATTATGCAGCAAGCCACTTCCGATTCAACTTTTCCCGGAGGCGTGGTGGGAGTTGTTAAAAATGGACGCCTGGCCTATTGTCATGCAAGTGGGTATCACACCTACGAAAAAGAGATCCCGTTTACCCAAACGACGTATATGACCTTGCATCGCTCACAAAAGTGGTGTCTACTACCACCTCTATTATGAAATTGGTTGATGACGGCAGAATCAGCCTTGACGATCCTGTCTCAAAATATATTTCTGAATTTGGCAGCGGCCAAAAAGCGGAAATTACGCTTCGCCAGCTGCTCTTGCACACATCTGGGTTGCCTGCATTTCGGGTATATGTTGATGAACTAAAAACCCGAGAGGCCATTCTTGAAGCCATAAAAAATGAACCACTGATCAATCCGCCCGGCGAAAAATATGTGTACAGCGACCTTGGATTTATCTTGCTTGCGCGCATTGTAGAGCAGGTCTCCGGGCAGCGCATTGATACCTTCACCCGCAATCACTTTTTTGAGCCCCTGCACATGCAGTCAACTTACTTCAACCCAAAGTCTGTTGGGCCTTGGCTTACCGATCGCATCCCTCCTACTGAAATTGACGAAACGCATCGCAATAAGACTATACAGGCTGAAGTGCACGACGAACGCGCCTGGTATTTGGATGGAGTGGCGGGCCATGCCGGACTCTTTTCCAATGTGCAGGATCTGTCCATATTTGCAAAGCTTCTGCTTAATAAGGGCACGTACGCGGGCAAGCAATATTTCAGCCCCGAAATTATTGCCGAGTTTACCAGCAAGCAGTCTGAGCTCAATAACCGCGGCTACGGTTTTGATCGCAAAAGTCCCTCCGGTTCTAGCACGGCGGGCGCGCTCACCAGTGATCAAACCTTTGGCCATCTTGGCTTTACAGGTACCAGCATGTGGATTGATCCTGCGAACGATATTGCCATAATAATCCTTACCAATCGCACGTATCCCAAGCGGAGTTACGGCGAAAACATCAGCAAAGTGCGCGCTGCTATCGCCGATGCCGTAATGTCATCAATAATTGAGAAATGATGTTGAAGAATTTAGCAGCTCATAATTACATACCCTATTCCGGACAAGCGTCAACAGCTGTGGTTCAAAGCCGCGAAGGCGCCTATTTTCCGGGTGTGCGGGTTGAAAACATTTCATTTCCGCTGACTATATCCGCCATACAAAACGCTTTGTTCTGTTGTTTAAGTGAAGGTCACCAACCTAAAGTTATTTACACAGAGAATAGCTGCTGATGATTATTACGCGGAATTTCAATATTGGGCACAAGCATATAAGCTACAGCTGAAAACTTTTGACGAGCTTGCCGAAATTACGTTTGAACCTGTAGCTCGGCAAATTGACGAAGCCGATATTCAAGGAACGCTAAAAGATCTGCAACAACATGCGCACGTTAACTTTTCTCACTTTCCGGTTTCAGCGCTGCTGGAAACAAAAAACGGGTTCTATACCGGCGTAAATATCGAATTAAATGACTGGAGTCGGGGCCTATGCGCTGAACGCGTGGCGCTTGCAAAAGCTATTTCATACGGCGAAACCAATTTTCACGCACTTCATATCTACACTCAAAAAGGTGAATATAATAGCCCATGCGGCGCATGCCGGCAGGTTATTATCGAACATTTGCCGCACCAGTCTGTATTTCTGCATCACGCCGACGGCACTACTGCCCAACATTATAGTTCACACTTACTGCCCTACAGCTTTCAATCATCAACGCTAAAAAAAGACCCAAACTAAATGCGCTACATTGCCGCTATTGATTACGAACATTTGGATAACGGCATGTTTTTAACCGCCCTGGCTCGCTCTATATCGCAGCAGCAAAATGTGCAGCCCATTATTATTCACGGCGAAAGTGAATACACCAACCGGATAATGCAAACCGGGGTGATGCGGGAGGACGCCACTGTGCGCAGCATAAAAGGGCTTAATCATCGGCTCATAAATTTGTTTGCAGATGAGGGAGTTTCGGCCGTGGGCATCAACGGGCACCAGCGGAAACTAATTACCCTTAAAGGTGGCAATTTACATATCGACTCCAAATTTTTTGACAACCTTCCTGCTGGTCCCGCATTGCTAATTTCTACCTTGGTTTGGGATGCGGAGTCTTCATCACCGCAGCCCATTGCGCTCACACGATTGCTCAACTTTTTGCGAGAGGAATTTGCCTGCGATGCTGCGTATGCCTTTAACAAAGCAGACGAAAATGAAATTTTTGTCAACAATAATCCCGACCAACTGCAATGGCAAAATCTGGAAGATAAATTTATAGAAAAGAATCTACCCAAAGAATTTACAGATTACGGTAAACCATTGCGGCTAACGAACGTACGTGACTTTTCGAACCTCCAAAATGACAACCACGCCATTTCAATTTCATAAACAGCCTGGCCCTGCACTTTCGCTGCTGCATAGCGTGCTGTAATAATATCATCTTACCAAAAAATGCATATAACTCCATTAAAAGGGTTTTTTAACTTGACTCGAGGGCTGCATATACATAGATTCAACCATTCGGTGCTGGGATGGCATCCTGTAATCACCGTTTTCAAATAATTTTAACTTAAATATAGGAGTTTACATATGAGCCGATACGACGAAATGAAAGACTTACTGGATGAGTTACAACCAGACATTTCCAAATTCTACAATAAAGGGAACAAGGCTGCTGGAACGCGTGCCCGTAAGACCCTGCAAGACATCAAGAAGAAAGCACAAGAAATTCGTCTGGAAATTCAAGACTGGAAGAATAGTGGAAAAGTAGATAACATCTAATTTTCCCGATTTAATTCTCAATATTGAAAGGCCGCCCGTTAGGGATGCGGCCTTTTCTTTTTTCAACCTTTTTTGATGATGAAACGCTGCGCCTTTCTTAGCATGGCCTCCCTCGACGCTTTTGAATGTTACGACCACCTGCTCTTTGAACCCTTAGCCGAATATGGCTGGGATGCCGAGGAAGTCCCCTGGCGAAATGATTCTATTGACTGGAACAGCTATGAGGCCGTGATTATACGCTCCCCGTGGGATTATCAAGATGATCCTAAGCATTTCATTAGGGTACTTGAAACCATTGAGCGGTCGACGGCGCGGCTTGAAAATTCGTTGGATGTAGTTCGCTGGAACCTCAATAAGGGATATCTGCAAGAAATGCAGCAGAAAGGAATTCCTATCGTTGAAACCCAATGGGAAGATTCCCTCAGCGATGAAATTGTTGAAGAGTTGCATGCCCTTTTTGACCAAGATGAGTTTATCATCAAGCCATTGGTCAGTGCCAATGCCGACCATACTTATCGCCTTGATGCTGAATCGGTCGCACAAAAAAAAGAAACGCTTCTTCGTGTATTTAATAAGCGCCCCCTGATGATTCAGCCCTTTATGGAAAATATTATCACCGAGGGAGAATTCTCGCTGTTTTATTTTGCAGGAAATTACAGCCACGCTATTTTAAAAACCCCAAAAAAAGGCGACTTTAGGGTGCAGGAAGAGCATGGCGGTCACCTCAAAAGCGTTCAACCAGAATCATCACTAAAATCCTTGGGTGATAGAACGATGCAGATGTTGCCCGAAACACCACTGTACGCCCGTGCCGATTATGTGCGCACGACTGAAAACAAGTTTGCCCTGATGGAGCTGGAGCTTATAGAACCATCGCTATACTTTAACATGGATCCGGAATCACCACGGCGGTTTGCCAAAGCATTTAACAAGTGGATGCAGATCCGGCGGTAACTAACCAACACGCGTATCAATAAATGAAATCATCCATTCCAAAATTAGCGGCGGGCATACTCTGCATATTGCTTTTTGTACTGGTTAATTCATGCGGGGTGACCCGACAAGCTGCTCCTGCATCCTCTTCACCCCCTCCTGCTGAATCTGAGCCTGCAACCAAGCAACCTCGGGAGAAACCGAAGCCGTCAGTATCAGAAGTGCCAAAACCGGTTGACCCATTTTTTGAGCCAGAAAATGTACCTGAAACCCCCCGGGAAATGCGTGCCGTCTGGATAGCCAGCGTTTCAAATATCGACTGGCCCTCGGAGCCCGGGTCTGCCGGTTGCCCAGCAAAAAGCCGAGCTACGGGCATTGTTGCACCGTGCAGCAGAATTGAATATGAATGCGGTTTTCTTTCAGGTACGTCCTGCTGCCGATGCGCTCTACGAATCGCCGTATGAACCATGGTCGGCGTATTTAACCGGCGAACAGGGCAGCCGCCCGAGCCCTTTTATGATCCGCTCCATTTTGCTATTGCTGAAGCCCATAAACTAGGACTTGAATTGCATGCTTGGTTCAATCCCTTTCGCGCGCATCATCCTTCAGCCGAAAAAGAATTTGCCGCGACCCATGTAAAGAACATCCACCCAAATTGGGTGGTTTCATACGGCCCCTA
>NNSL01000352.1 GCA_003123965.1 Balneolaceae bacterium SMO_bin1 | reverse complement strand
TTATTAAAGAACGCGATAAAAAGCTGCTGAATGACGAGGAGGTTCCCCCCAGTGAACAAAAGATTGTGAGCCTGAGCGGAGAAGTTAAAAATGTACTGGTGCATTCTGTTCCTATACAATATAAAGGCCAAGATGCCATTCAGTCGGTGCTGCAAGATATTACCGATCAAAAGCGGAAAGAGCAGATTATTCAGGAGTCGCTCAATGAAAAGGAAATAATGCTTCAGGAAATTCATCACCGGGTAAAAAACAATATGGCTGTGATTTCGGGGCTGCTTGAGCTGCAGGCCATGAACATAGAGAATGCCGAGTTGGAACAGGTTCTAAAAGAAAGCCAGCTGCGCATCCATTCTATGGCGATGATTCATGAGAAGTTGTATGCTTCGGAGTCGCTTTCTGAAATTGCATTCAATGAATACATAAGGAAGCTGGCTAAAACCATTTTCGCCTCATCTCAAAAAGCCAACAAGCAGATTACCATTCGCTACCAACTCGAAGAATTAACCCTGAATATTAATCAGGCCATACCATGCGGTCTCATTCTAAATGAATTAATTGTAAACTGCTTTAAACACGCTTTTCAAGGGCAAGATGCCGGCACAATATTAATTGGGCTCGAAAAAAATGAGCATTCAATTGAGCTATGGGTTGAGGATAACGGGATAGGCTTGCCGAAAAATTTTGATATTGATGGGCAGGACTCCCTGGGAATGACACTCATCACTACACTTACACGGCAAATTGACGGTGAGCTGGAAGTTTCCAGCGGTAATAACGGAGTGGGCACCTGCTTTAAAGTTTTGCTTGCCTGTTGAAGAAAAATATTGTGTTTTCGCTGCAAAAACGGGGATATTTAACCGGGTAATCTAACCCATCAGTATTCTCGTAGTATTGTTTAAATGCAAACACGTTATTCTACACTCAACTAGCCATGTCATCTTCTGTGAATGAGCAGCAGGAATCCATGCTTGAAGAGCGTTTTAGGCTCCTGTATAAAATAACCTCACAAAGCTCGTTAAGTAATACCAAGCAGCTAGAAAAAGCACTAAAGCTTTGCTGTGAGTTGCTCGATTTAGATATTGGTATCATTAGTCGAATTAACGGAGACACCTATTCCATAAAACACTACTATCCCAAAGATAGCGACCTAAAAGAGGGCCAGGCATTTGAGCTGGGTGATACCTACTGCAGTATTACAAAAGAGGCTGACGATGTAATCTCCATTGATCACATGGAGCGTTCCAAGCACCGGCGGCACCCGTGCTACCAAGTCTTTAGGCTTGAATCCTACATTGGGGTACCTATAGAAATTGATAATCAACTGTACGGCACGCTTAACTTTTCCAGCCCTGAACCCAAAAAGCCGGAGTTTAAGCGGGCTGATGAACGATTTATTATGCTCCTTGGCGAATGGGTGGCTGATATCATCAAGCAAGAACAAATTGAGGAAGAGCTTAATAAAGAGCGTGAATTATATCGGCTTATTTCTGAAAATGCCGCCGACTTGATAAGCTTACATGCACCTGACGGGACGTACGAATACGTTTCACCGTCGGTAAAACAGATTTTGGGATATGAGCCAAAAGAACTTATTGGCAAAGACCCCTACGAGCTTTTCCATCCGGAGGATTTGGAGCGCATACAACAAGAATCTCACGAGAAAGCTGTTGAGGGAGATCGGGTAAGGAGTATTCAGTACCGCATGCGCAAAAAAAATGGCCGGTATATCTGGCTTGAGACATCAACAGAGCCCATAAAAAATGAGCAGGGAGAGGTGGTTAAGCTACGAACTGGGTCCAGGGATATAACGGAAAGAAAGTTGCTTGAGCTGCTTTTAAGAGAAACCGGTTCTCTAGCTTCGGTAGGAGGATGGCAGTTTGATTTGCGTACGGAACAGCTGGTCTTTACGGATGAGGTCTATAAAATTCATGATTTGCCAGTGGGAGAAGATATGCCACTCAATAAAGCACTTGATTTCTATCCCGATGAGGCCCGCCAAAAAATTGAAAAGTTACTTGAACGAGCTATTGAAACCGGTGAAGGATACGATGTGGAGTTGCCTTTTGTATCAGCAAAAGGTAATGAAAAGTGGGTCCGTGCTATAGCAAAAACACACGAGGATGAAGACGGCAATGTTCATCGGTTAACCGGGGTATTTCAAGATTTAACGGAAAAGAAACATGTTGAATCGCAACTCAAGGCCCGGAATAAAGAGCTTGAGCGTTTAAATGAAACGACCAGCAAAATCTATTCGGTTATCGGGCACGATTTACGCAGCCCCATAAATGCAATTACGGGCTTTTCTGGTTTGTTGATGAACGACCTGGAAAATGTTGATGATACCGGCGCGGCTCAGCAAAAGCTGGAATACATTTATAATTCAGCCCATAAAGTTGCACAGCTCTTAGAAGATTTACTGCATTGGGCTCGTTTGCAAACGGGCGGTTTACAACTAAATATTGAAGAGTTTTCACTGCCTAAAGTGATTGATGATACAATTGATCTATTATCGGTTACTGCAAAAAACAAGAGCCTGTCTATCAGTTACGACGATAACCTGAGTTCGCCCGTAACAGGAGATAAGCGTATGATAAACACAATTTTTCGGAACCTGCTGTCGAATGCAGTAAAATATTCAGAGCAGGGCGACACGATACACGTGCGCTCATGGCAGGATAATCAATCGTGGTATCTCTCGGTTAAGGATGAGGGTATTGGTATGACCGAGGAGGAAATGTCGTCACTATTTGATGGAAAAACCAATAAAAGTAAACGAGGTACCGCCAGTGAAAAAGGAACCGGTATCGGACTGGTCCTGTGTAATGAGCTGGTGGATATGCATGGGGGCAGTATTGAGGTGGCCTCAGAGCCGGGCCAGGGCTCAACATTTACCGTGCGCATTCCATTTGACACAGAGCAGGAACATTAACTCAGGCAAATCGATCAGCCAGCCGGTTGATCAAGTACCCGCTTTCTTTCAAGGCCTGAGATGCAAATTTGCCAAAGAAGTCTGTTACCGCTTCAAACTCCCGGATGAATCCCTCCCGGTCGTTTTCTTTCACCATTTCGGCCAGTTTTTCATTGTGCTCAATAAATTTTAGCAGTAATTCGCGTCGCTCCTCATTGGCAAATACAATATCGGCATATAGCTCAGCGCTTTGTGCAAAAATACGACCGGTCATCATTAGTTCGGCACGGTAAATAGGGCTTGAGTAGTCGAGAATATCCTGCGGCTTAAGATCGTAGGTTTTCATGAATGAGCCGTGGAGCAGCGCTACAAAGTGCCGCAGGCCCTGCACCATGTGCATTACATGATCATGTTTCTCGGGGTCGGCCTCAACAATACGCATACCCCAAAGTTTGGCTTGGTCAACCACCCAGCGTGTACGCTCAGACTGCTGAACAGGACAGACCACCATTAGCTGTTTAGAGAGGTTCTGCACATCAGGGCCGTGCATGGGATGTAGCCCGAGCACGGGACCGTCATGAGCCGCTTTCATGGCTTCAATAGGTGCCGTTTTGTTACTGGTGAAGTCCGCTAAAATGGTATCTGGTTGCAGTTTGGGTGCCAGTCGCTTTACCACTTTGGTGGTTACATTAATGGGCACGGCAACGATAGCCAGATCCAATTCGGGCGCAATTTCTTCAAGCTCATGCCAATTGTGCTTGTCAATACCGTGCACTGTATGGCCAGTTTGACGTGCAATGCGCGCATAAAGGCTGCCCATGCCGCCGTTGGCTCCCACAATTAGAATATTTTTGGCCTCCGGCGTTGCCCGCGGAAACTCACTGGATGACTGACTGGCTCGCGATGAGGCCATAATCATACGCAGAAAATCTTCTGCCCAATCAGGATCAAGATTGCGCTGCTCAGCCATTTCACGGAAAGCCACCGTTTTTTCATCCTCCCGCTTGGGAGCAAAAATCGGCAGTTGGTTATCAATTTTCTTTTCAATGACCTTGTGCACAATCTGGTTGCGTTCAGAAAGTAGATCAAGAATTTTTTCGTCAATTTGATCAAGCCGATTGCGTTGCGGGCCCAGTTTTTTTTCGTTGGAAGTCATTCCGTGGATACCATTTATAATTATTAATTCAGCTAAAAATATGTGATTTTTAGAGAATGATTACAGTCTGTTTTCGTTTTATAACATTTGAATGAGTAGAATCAAAACCCATTAAATTAGATAGCAAAGCGCACTTTTTGTGTTTTAATTATGGGCGCAATCAATATGGGTCAAAAGTAGTTTTCGAATATGTCAGAGTTTAATTTACAATCACCCTGGCCACCGGCCGGAGATCAACCCCAAGCCATTGAAGAGCTTGTAGAAGGTATTGAAAATGGCGACAAATACCAGACACTTCTCGGAATTACCGGTTCAGGGAAAACACGCACTGTTGCTGATGTTATAGATCAGGTTGAGAAACCGACGTTGGTGATGAGTCACAACAAAACGCTGGCCGCGCAGCTTTACCGTGAACTCAGTGACTTTTTCCCGGATAATCGCGTAGAGTTTTTTATCAGCTACTACGATTACTACCAGCCGGAAGCCTACATCTCCGGGCAAGATAAGTACATCGAAAAGGATCTTTCCATCAACGAAGAGATTCAGAAACTGCGTCTGCGGGCTACCAGCTCTCTGCTTTCCGGTCGGCGTGATGTCATTATCGTATCCTCAGTGAGCTGTATCTATGGCATCGGTTCGCCCTCGGAATATGAGAAACTGATTATTTCCCTGGAGACGGGTATGGAAATCCCGCGCAACACGCTGCTTTACGATTTGGTTGACCTGCACTATACGCGTAAAGATAATGACTTTGGCCGCGGTACGTTTCGCGTTCGCGGTGATGTGGTGGATTTGTATCCCGCCTACGCCGAAGATGCCCTGCGCATTCAGTTTTGGGGCGATGAAATTGAGAAAATGGAAATATTTGATGTAGAGAGCGGCGATATCATCGATACCGTTGACGAGTTTCGCATTTACCCGGCATCGCACTATGTAACCACCGAAAGCCGGCTGGAGCAGGCGATCAACCAAATTCGTGATGAGCTGAACTGGCGCGTTGAGGTACTACAGGATGAACAGAAATTTCTTGAAGCCAAACGGCTGGAGCAGCGTACCCTTTTTGATATTGAAATGATGCAGGAAATTGGCTACTGCTCCGGCATTGAAAACTATTCGCGCTACCTGAGTAACCGAAAACCGGGTGAGCGCCCGTACTGCCTGTTCGATTATTTTCCGGATGATTTTATGCTGGTGGTTGATGAAAGTCACCAGACGATACCACAATTTCTGCCATGTACGGCGGCGACCGCTCCCGAAAAATGGAACTGGTTGAGCACGGCTTCCGGTTGCCCTCGGCGCTGGATAACCGTCCGCTTACGTTTGAAGAATGGGAAAGCGTGGTGAATCAAGCCATATTTGTGAGTGCAACGCCCAGCGATTATGAGCTTGAACAGAGCGGCGGCGTATTTGTGGAGCAAATTGTGCGCCCAACTGGACTCATGGAGCCCGAAATTGAGGTGCGGCCGGTGGATAACCAAATTGATGATCTGCTGGATGAAATTCAGAAGCGCGTGGAGAAAAACCAGCGCGTGCTGTGTATCACCCTTACAAAACGGTTGAGTGAGGAGTTGAGCGAATATCTCAAAAACGTGGGCATATCGGCGGCCTACATGCACAGTGAGCTCAATGCCATGGAGCGCGTGGAAGTGCTCTACAAATACCGGCGCGGTGATTTTGACGTGCTGGTGGGCATCAACCTGCTGCGTGAGGGCATCGACATTCCAGAGCTGAGCCTGGTGGCTATTCTGGATGCTGACAAGGAAGGTTTCCTGCGATCCGAGACCTCACTCTTCCAGATTGTAGGCCGGGCTGCGCGACACGTAGAAGGGAAAGCCATTCTGTACGGCGATAAAGTTACCGACAGCATGCAAACGGTGATTGACGAAACCGAGCGCCGCCGGAAGATTCAGAGAGAATACAACGAAAAGCACGGTATTACGCCAAAAACCATCGAAAAAGAGTTGAAGCCACTGGTTGATCCCGGCTTAATTTCCGCGCAGAGTTTTGATCTTGAGGAAATTGCCGACGAAAAAGAGCCGCTGGAGCAGGTGAAAGTGGCCGAAGACGGTGTGAAGTACAAGGCCAATCCGGCCATGAATGAAATCACTTTTGAAAGTAAGGAAGAGTTTCTGGAGTACCTGCAGGAGTCCATGTACCAGGCCGCCAAAAATATGGAGTTTGAAGAAGCCGCGCGCATCCGCGACCAAATAGAAAAACTAAAAGAGGAGTTATAAGTTTGTGAGTAGTTATTTGTTATTAGTGAATAGTGAAACCAATAACCAAGAATGAAAGACACGCTAAAATATCTCAAGAGTTTTTTCAGAGACAAAGATGTGGCCTCGGTGACGCCTACGTCTCGTTTTTGTGTTGAACACGTTTGCCGCCCTATTGACTTTTCTCGAAACCAGACCATTGTGGAATACGGTGCGGGAGCAGGCGTTTTTGCCGAATATCTGCTCAAAAAATTAACCGCTGAGTCCCGGCTCATCATGTTTGAAACCAACGAGCAGCTGTTTGGTGAGCTGCAGAAAATAGACGATACGCGCGTTACCTGCTATAATAAAAGCGTGGAGTTTGTAGATGAGGTAATTGATGATTCGCTGGTAGGTAAGGTGGACTGCATTATTTCGGGCATCCCATTTTCATTTCTTGATGATGAACTAACCAACGCTATTCTCAAAAAAAAGTAAGCAAATACTACGGCCGGTGGGGCAGTTCCTGGCGTATCAGACCTCTGATCACTTGAAAGAACCACTCGAAAGCGTTTTTGGCAACGTGCACACTGAATGGGAATGGCGCAACCTGCCGCCCATGACGATTTATAAAGCGGTTAAGGAGTAAGTTTAAAGGATAGATAGTATCGCCCTTACTGTCTTATGTAGGCATTTCTTGAAAGTCCTATTCCGTTGTTATACACTAAGACCAAGCGCTTTTCTGTCAATGCATCGATAAGATACTTATAGACGTCGTTCGAGTCGTTGATATTAGTTAAAATCAATTCGCGGTGAGTTAATCCGGATGGTATTTGTGTTTCTTCGATAGTCCAGTTGAACGTTTTATAAATTTTGTTCTCATAGTACCTATCC
>NNSL01000417.1 GCA_003123965.1 Balneolaceae bacterium SMO_bin1 | reverse complement strand
TCCGGTGTAGCCAACCATTTTGAACCGGAATCACTGGCCGGTCAGCGCGTGTGTGTAGTCGCCAACCTTGAACCCAAAAAGCTCATGGGCGTAGAAAGCAACGGCATGATTCTCATGGCAGAAGAAGCCGACGGCTCGCTAAAATTTATTGAATCGGACGCAACGCCCGGCAGCCCGGTGATGTGAGGAATTCATCCGCAACATTTACAAATCTTAAATTGCCCAATACCTTTCATTTTACTGAAAGTTTATTATACTACGTCAAATTTAATCTAATACACTATTGGAGGTCTCTTGGCTGACTTGGATGCATCAACACGGGGTAATTGGAACTCAAAACTAGGATTTATTCTGGCAGCGGCCGGCTCGGCTGTGGGTCTTGGGTAATATTTGGCGATTCCCTACAGAAGCGGCCTCCAACGGGGGCGGCGCCTTTCTGCTCATTTATCTTATCTGTTGTTTCCTTATCGGTTTCCCGGTTATGATGGCCGAGATTGCTATTGGCCGCCGTACCGGCAAAAACCCGGTAGGAGCATTCAAGGCATTAAGTAACAATAAATTCTATCCCCTCATTGGTATGTGGGGCGTGCTCTGCGGTGTGATGATCCTTTCCTTCTATACCGTTGTTGCGGGCTGGACGTTCAGCTATGTGTTTGAAGAAATTTTCTATGCTGCCGGCATGTTTGAATGGGCCACCTGGATTGCCGACACCAGCAATGGTTGGCTCAACGCCTTATTTGCTATTCTGTTTATGTTTTGCACCGTCGGAATTATTCGCGGCGGCGTAAGCGATGGTATCGAACGAGCCACCAAAATGTTGATGCCCCTCCTTTTCGTGATACTTTTCCTGCTGATCGGCTATGTAGTAATGCAGCCCGGCAGCAGCGAGGGACTGGCCGTATATCTGCAACCGGATTTCTCAGTAATTGATACCGAGCTGATTTTTGCAGCTATGGGTCAAGCATTCTTTTCGCTCTCATTGGGCATGGGTGCGCTCATAACCTACGGTTCGTACCTCAGTCGTAAAGAAAATGTACCGCAGGCTGCCGCCATGGTAACCTTTGTTGATGTGCTGGTTGCTTTTTTAGCGGGCCTGCTTATCCTTCCGGCCATGTATCTTGCCCAGGCAAACGGGGTAGCCATTTTTGAAAATGGTCAATTTGTAGCCGGCACTGATTTAATATTCCAAGTACTTCCCGCCCTTTTCCATGACATTGGCGGTTTATTCGGAGCTATTGTCGGTGTTACATTCTTCGTATTGTTATCTATGGCGGCGCTCACATCAACCATTTCTTTGTTGGAAGTGCCCGTTTCTTACGCAATTGACGAGCACAAAATGCCACGAAAAAAAGCTGCAATTCTTGTAGGCTCCGGCATTCTGTTAATCTCACTGGTGATCTCCTTTCAGACAAGTTTAATTGGAACACTTGATCTCGTATTTAGTCAAATCGGCTTGCCGCTGGGCGGAATTCTAATCTGTCTTTTTCTCGCTTTTGCCTGGAAAACCGAAAACGCCTTCGACGAGCTTGAACTGGGCAACAATAACTTCCGCAACAGCTTGGTAGGCAAAGCGTGGAAGCTTTTTATAATGATCATTTGCCCCATTGTGATACTTTACAACCTGCTTGTAACACTCTGGGATAACCTGTAAAATCGGGCCTTGTTATCCATACGGTTGCACCGTATTTTTGATTATTAAATTCGGAAGCTTAAAAAATTAATATGGCAAAAGTTTCAACTTCAGATTTTAGAACCGGGATGGTTATTGAAGTTGACAATGAGCTCTACTCCATTGTTGACTACCAGCACGTAAAGCCCGGCAAAGGCGGCGCCTTTATCCGTACCAAACTTAAAGGCGTGGTAAATGAAAAAACCATCGAAAAACTTTCCGATCGGGAGAAAAACTGCAGGAGATTCGCGTAGAGCGCCAACCCCACCAGTTTCTTTACCAAGAACGCAATCTCTATCATTTCATGCACGAAGAAACCTTCGAGCAACGGCCGGTGAATGAATCAAGCATTAAGAAACCGGAATTTATTGCTGAAGGTCAGGTTTGCACATTAGTAATTGACGTGGATAATGAACAAATTCTCTACGCGGAGCCCCCTGATCATATCACCGCCACCGTGGCCAGTACGGACCCCGGCGTGCGTGGTGATACCGCTCAAGGCGGCAGCAAGCCTGCAACGCTCGAATCGGGCGCAACCGTGCAGGTACCCTTATTTATTAATGAAGGCGAAGAGATTAAAGTTGACACCCGCACCGCTGAATATATTGAACGCGTAAAATCAAATTAACTTATCATGGATTTAAAAGAGATTAAAAAAATACTGGACATGATCGCTGAAAGCGACGTCAATCAGGTAACGATTGAGGAGGGCGATTTTAAGATCAAGGTAAAGAAGACCGCCGACGTGGTTCAGGGATCAAGCGCCCCTGTTCAGTACCAGATGCCTGCATCGCCCCAGCAGCAGGCCCCGCAGCAAGGCGCGGCTCCGCAACAGCAGCCTCAGTCGGGCGGAGGGCAGCAACAAGATTCGGGCTCTGAGGAATCGCAACAGGAAGTTTCCGGCAACGTAGTAAAATCGCCTATCGTTGGCACGTTCTACCGATCCCCCTCTCCCGAGGATGATCCCTTCGTGAAGGTAGGCGACCAAGTAGAAAAAGGGGAAACGCTCTGTATTGTGGAAGCCATGAAAATCATGAATGAAATTGAATCAGAATACAGCGGCGAAGTTAAGAAAATATTAGTTGAAGACGCCGAAGCTGTTGAATTTGAACAACCGCTATTTGTAGTCGGTTAAGATCTGAACTTCATGTTTAAAAAAATTCTTATCGCCAATCGCGGCGAAATTGCTCTTCGAATAATTCGCTCTTGCCATGAAATGGGTATTAAAACCGTAGCGGTATATTCCACGGCTGACCGTGACAGTCTGCATGTTAAATTTGCAGATGAAGCCGTCTGTATTGGTCCCCCGCCCAGTGCTGAAAGCTATCTCAAAATACCGAGCATTTTAGCTGCGGCCGAAATTACGGATGCCGATGCCATTCACCCGGGTTATGGATTCTTATCAGAAAATGCGGAATTCTCACGAATCTGTTCCGAGCATGATTTAAAATTCATCGGTCCTTCACCGGAAATGATCCAGGCCATGGGCGATAAATCCGTGGCTAAAGACACCATGATCAAAAATGGCGTTCCCGTAGTGCCGGGCAGCGAGGGTGAAATTGAGGATTATGAAGAAGCCCGGGAACTTTGTGAAGAAATTGGCTATCCCGTCATGATTAAAGCCTCCGCCGGTGGTGGCGGACGTGGCATGCGTAAAGTCTTGGAAGAATCGGAACTGAAAAATAAATTCACCGCATGCCAGCAAGAAGCGAAAACCGCTTTTGGGAATCCAGCTGTGTATATCGAAAAGCTGGTGCAGAATCCGCATCACGTAGAAATTCAAATCTTAGGCGACCAGCACGGAAATGTAATTCATTTGGGCGAACGTGATTGCTCGCTGCAGCGCCGCCATCAAAAAATTCTTGAAGAAGCCCCCTCTCCCCTTATGACCCCCGAATTGCGGGAAAAAATGGGAAATGCAGCCATCAACGCCGCTAAATCAGTCGACTATGAAGGTGCGGGTACTGTAGAATTTCTCGTTGATAAAAATCATGATTTCTACTTCATGGAAATGAATACGCGTATCCAGGTGGAGCATCCGGTTACGGAAGAAATTACCAACTACGATTTGGTAGAAGAACAAATTAAAGTGGCTGCGGGACAAAAACTGGAAGATCGCGAATTTAAGATGCGGGGCCACGCCATTGAATGCCGGATTAATGCGGAAGACCCGGAACATAATTTCCGTCCCTCTGCAGGTTTAATTGATGTATTTCATCTGCCAGGCGGCCATAGCGTGCGGGTTGATACCCACGCTTACGCTGGTTACCGTATTCCGCCCCATTACGATTCAATGATTGCAAAACTTATTGTAAGCGCAGCTACGCGGGAAGCGGCAATCAAAAAAATGCGCCGTGCCCTTTCCGAATTTGTTATTGAAGGTATTAAAACCACCATTCCATATCATTTACAGCTTATGGATGATGAGAACTTTAAGAAAGGCACCTTTAACACGCATTATCTCGAAACTGAGTTTAAATTTAATCCCGAAAGTTAACGCATCGCTACTTCTGCTATGGAAAACCCTGACGATTTAAAATACACCCGTAACCACGAATGGATTCGCGACAATGGCGATGAAACTGCCACCATTGGTGTAACTGATTTTGCTCAAAGCGAACTGGGCGATATTGTTTTCGTTGAGCTTGAAATGCCCGGCTTTGAATTTGAAAAAGACGACGAATTTGGCACTATTGAGGCCGTAAAAACGGTTTCTGAGCTCTATGCTCCTGTTTCTGGTGAAATTATTAAAGTGAATGAAAGCCTCGAAGAAGAACCGGAACTCGTTAACGAAGATCCCTACGGCGAAGGGTGGATGGTTAAAATATCGCTTGCTGATCCGTCTGAGCTTGACGATTTGATGGATGCAGAAGCTTATAATGAAATTACTGCTTAAAATAGTATCCATTACCCTGGTTTTATACCTTATTCTCAGCAAATACTGAGTTAAATTTCAAATCTACAGCAACGCCAATTCATGCATCACCGACCGGATCATTGGATCCTCATTTTAGATTACGGTTCGCAGTACACCCAACTTATTGCACGCCGTATCCGTGAACAACACGTTTACTGCGAAATTCACCCATTTAACAAGTCGCTGCAACACTTTAAGAATAACCCACCCAGTGGTATTGTACTTTCAGGCGGACCCAACAGCGTGAATGACGAGGAAGCGCCTGAATTAAACATCAACATCCTTTCTGCCGATGTGCCCGTGCTCGGGGTTTGTTATGGTCTGCAACTTTTAGCAAACCATGCCATTCCCGGAAGCGTTGAAAAAGCAGAGCGTCGAGAATTTGGCCGGTCTGAACTGATTGTTGACAGTGACAAAGATCTACTCAAAGGAATTCCTAAAGAAACCGTGGTTTGGATGAGCCATGGCGACCATATACAGAATTTATCAGACGAATATGAAATTATCGGCCACACCGATAATGCAAAAGTTGCTGCCGTTCGTCACAAAAATAAACCAATCTATGGGGTTCAATTTCACCCAGAGGTAGTCCATACGGTTCATGGCAAAAAAATTATAGAGAACTTCGTACACAAAATCTGTGAACTTGAAGGGAGCTGGACGCCCGATTCGTTTATTGAATCAACTATTAAAGAAGTCCGCGAACGTGTAGGCGACGATCGCGTACTATGCGCACTTTCCGGTGGTGTCGATTCCACTGTTGTAGCAACCCTTATTCACCGTGCTATTGGCGATCAGCTGCAATGCATCTTTGTTGACAACGGCCTGCTGCGAAAAAACGAATTTGAAGACGTACTTGAACTCTATAAAAAAGAACTTAATCTACCGGTAAAAGGTATTGACGCCACCGATGAATTCCTGTCGCGCCTGGAAGGTATTTTCGATCCCGAAAAGAAGCGAAAAGTCATTGGAAATACTTTTATTGATGTTTTTGACGAGGCCATAAAAGATGATAAAACTTTTAAATATCTCGCTCAAGGCACGCTCTATCCTGATGTAATTGAAAGCATTTCATTCAAGGGCCCATCGGCAACCATAAAATCGCATCATAATGTCGGCGGCTTACCTGAGGAAATGAATCTTGATTTAGTAGAGCCGGTTCGCGAGCTCTTTAAAGATGAAGTTCGCGATGTGGGCCGCACCCTTGGCATACCCGAACAGTTTATCAAACGTCACCCCTTCCCCGGCCCCGGGCTCGGCATTCGCGTTATTTCTGATATTACTAAACCGAAATTAGATATCCTGCGCGAAGCTGACGACATATTTATATCTGAACTGCGTGCCAACGATCTGTATGATGAAGTTTGGCAGGCCCTGGTAGTACTGCTGCCAGTTCAAAGTGTAGGCGTTATGGGTGATGAACGCACCTACGAATTTACCGCTGCACTGCGTGCTGTTACCAGTGTTGACGGTATGACGGCCGACTGGGCACATCTTCCGCATCCGTTTTTAGCGCATGTTTCGAATCGCATAATTAATGAGGTTCCGGGCATCAATCGCGTGGCCTACGATATTAGCTCCAAACCACCCTCAACAATTGAATGGGAATAAGTAGAACATTTTAAGCGTTATGCAGTAAAAAGCTTATAAATAGTCCCATTAATTAATATTACGTATGCGTTTTGTACAAACTCCTCTTTTACTTGCAGTATTTGTTGCTGCCATAACTGCCCTTACACCAGCTTTACACGCCCAAAGCTTCGATGAAGGACTCAAGTATTACCAACAGCAAAATTACGAACAGGCCGCCGAAGTTTTTAGCCAAATTACCACAGCAGAAGGCTACTTGTTTACCGCCAAAAGCCATTATGCACTTCGCGAATATTCTCAGGCTCAAGCAAATTTAAATAACATTGCTTCGGATGCGCCCGCTGCCATTCGGTATGAGGCGCGGTACACCTCTGCGCTCATTAATTTTCAGCTGAAAAATTTTGGTGAGGCACTTAATACACTTTTCGAAGTTTCAAGCGCAAATCTGTCGGGGGATCTGAATTTTAACAGCGAACAACTATACGGTCAAATACTTGATTATTTGACCGGACCTCAGCGCATGCAGGCATTGGAAAAACTCGAATATGATGAAATAAAATACGATCTGTTTTCATCTGGGCTTGGCAAAATTAAATACACCAGTTCACAAAGACTCTACGATCAATTTCGGCAGTCTGTGAATGATGATATGTGGTTGGATAAAGCTGAAGAATTTGAATCAATACTTGAAGATGAAGGCAGCTACAAAGCTGAATATGGCTCACTACCCGAAAAGCTTACCCCCCCGCAAGGAACAGTATATACGCTCAGCTTTGCCCTGCCCCGCTACAACTCCAGTGCAGCAGAGTTCACCATTGTAAAAGCGTTGTATTTAGGTGTCGTGCTGGCCGTTGATGAATACAACGGCGAAAATAGATCCCCTAAAGCCTACATTCGCTTCACGGATACCGGAACTGATGCTAATAACATGCGTCCCCTTTTGGAAACAATCGTTGAAGACCATCATACCGATGCCCTGCTCGGCCCGCTTTTTTCTGAGCAATGCTGAAAGC
>NNSL01000337.1 GCA_003123965.1 Balneolaceae bacterium SMO_bin1 | reverse complement strand
AGTTACAAGAGATTGAGCCTCACGTGAATGGCGTTGCGGCCCTGCACGTACCGGAAGCAGGCATCGTTAGTTATAAAAAGGTCGCGGAAATAATGGCTGCAGAGCTATTGCGCCTTGGGGTTGAAATATTATTTAACAAAGAGGTAACGGGAATTGCTACCGATCAGCATCGGTGTTTGGTGCAAACGAAACAGCGCGTATACGAAAGTGAGTATCTCGTTAACTGTGCGGGATTACATAGTGATGTACTAGCGGCAGAAGCCGGCGTTGATATTGAGCACCGTATCATTCCTTTTCGCGGTGAATATTATGAACTGGTTGAAGACCGCCGCCATCTTGTTAAAAATCTGATTTATCCTGTACCTAATCCATCATTTCCATTTTTGGGAGTCCACTTTACCCGAATGATTGACGGCAGCGTACATGCTGGACCAAATGCGGTACTGAGCCTCAAGCGAGAAGGCTATACCACATTTTCGTTTAGTACTGCTGATGCATGGAAAACATTGAGCTATAAGGGGTTATGGAATCTGGCGGCGAAACACTGGAGTGAAGGAATGCACGAATTGTATCGTTCTCTTTCAAAAAAGCAATTTGTGAAAAGCCTCCAAAAACTTATACCGGAAGTGCAGGCCAAAGATCTTAAGCCATCGCCGGCAGGAGTACGTGCGCAGGCACTGAATCCGGATGGCAGCTTGGTTGATGATTTTCTTATCAAATACCACGGCCGTAGTGTTCATGTATGCAATGCTCCCTCACCGGCTGCAACAGCCTCGCTGGAGATTGGAGATCGAATAGCTGCTCATGTAATGAAGCATCGGGCATCAAATAACTTAGCCTACACAAAAAAATAAACTGCTTTAAACTACAGCCATGAAATTCAGCAAAACCAAATTAAATGATGCCTTTATAATCGATATCGAAAAACTCGAGGATGAACGTGGTTTTTTTGCACGGGCCTTCTGCGTAAATGAATTTGAAGAACAGGGATTCGAATTTCCGGTTGCTCAAGCAAATATCTCATTTAATCATTCAAAGCAAACACTTCGGGGACTCCACTATCAAAAAGAACCGTACAGAGAAGCCAAATTGCTGCGATGTACCAAGGGCAGTATATATGATGTGATAATTGATTTACGGCCCGAGTCTACCTCTTACAAGCAGTGGATTGGCGTGGAGCTCAATGAACAGAACTACCGCATGCTGTATGTGCCGGGAGGGTTTGCTCACGGATATTTTACGCTCGAGGATGAAACGGAGGTAATGTATCATGTTTCTGAATTTTATACGCCCGGGGCAGAAAGCGGTATCAGGTGGAATGATGAAACATTTAAAATCGATTGGCCCACCGATCCTCAGGTAATATCAGATAAAGACAAAAATTGGCCGGATTTCCAAGAGACCGCCATTAACAATAAAGCAAACATCTAAAAGGGGTAGCACATCATGATTATAGTTGATCAAGCACTAGAGCGTTGCGAAAAAGAGGGAAACATTATAAGAGTAGGCATGATTGGAGCCGGGTTTATGGGCAGGGGCATTGCTCTTCAGTTTCAAACTGCTGGAAAGGGAATGCGTCTGGCTGCCATTGCTAACCGAACTTTATATAAAGCCGCCGCCGCTTACGAAGAAGCCGGTGTTGATGGCGTTGTAGAAGTACGAAAGCAAAATGAATTTGATGAAGCGGTTCGGCAACAAGCCCCATGTGTAACTAAAGATGCCATGCTACTTTGTCAATCGCCGGAAATAGACGTGATAATTGAGGTAACGGGGGCCGTAGAATATAGCGCCCAGACCGTGCTTGCAGCCTTGCAAAATAAAAAGCACGTGGTACTGATGAATGCCGAACTGGATGGCACGGTAGGCCCCATTTTAAAAGTATATGCCGATCGAAATGGGGTGATTATTACGAACGCGGACGGAGATCAGCCGGGCGTTATTATGAATTTATATCGCTTTGTAAAAGGAATTGGTGTTAAACCGGCTTTATGCGGCAATATTAAAGGGTTGCATGATCCCTATCGAAACCCAACCACGCAGCAGGCCTTTGCCAAAAAATGGGGCCAAAATCCATCAATGGTTACCTCGTTTGCCGATGGCAGCAAAATTTCTTTTGAGCAGGCTATTGTAGCTAATGCTACCGGCATGAAAGTGGGAAAGCGGGGAATGTACGGGCCCACGGTAGAAACAGGAACCCCTTTGCGGGAAGCAATAAAAGCTTACCCTGAAGAGCTATTGAATACCGAAGAGGGCGTAGTTGATTACATTGTGGGGCCAGTACCAGCGCCGGGTGTTTTTGTAATCGGAACACACGATCATCCAATACAACAGCATTACCTGCACTTATATAAGCTGGGGGAAGGACCGTACTACTGTTTCTACACACCGTATCACTTATGCCACTTTGAAGTGCCTACTACTGTGGCTCGTGCAGCATTGTTTAATGATGCAACGATTGCTCCGCTGGGTCCACCAAAAGTTGAAGTGGTTGCAATGGCTAAAAAGGAATTGTGGGAAGGCCAAAAACTCGACTCGATTGGTCACTATACAACCTACGGGGTCTGTGAAAATTCAGAAACTGCCGCTGCTGAAAAACTGCTTCCCCT
Organism: Balneolaceae bacterium SMO_bin1; assembly: GCA_003123965.1. The sequence continues at coordinate 4,635 of NNSL01000337.1, read as the reverse complement.
GGGCGTTGCGGAGGGATGCATCTTAAACCGGGACATCAAAAAGGATGAACCCATAACGTATGATGATGTCGACCTGCCGGCAGGCCGACTAATTGATCAACTTAGAAGAGAGCAAATGGAATATTTTAGCCGTGCAGAAGCAGTTTAATAAAGCTACTCTTTTATGCAGCACTGCGTTGCAATAAAATTACCCGTAAAAGCTTCGTGTAATAATTACACCGGGCTTTTATAACATGCAGTTCCTTCCCGTTTACAGATGTTTTTATGAGCAACCAACGGCGTTTCAATTTCATGAAGCGCACATTTGTTGCTGCCGCGTTTTCTGGCACGCTTTTGGAGATTACATAAGTAAGGCTTGAAAACATGAAAAACAGAAATCTGGAAAAAAGTAAATGGCTATGAAAATTTTAGTAACGGGGATGGCGGGCTTTATTGGATTTCATTTGGCAAAGCGGTTGCTCAACGAAGGTTTTGACGTTATTGGCTTAGATAACATAAACGATTATTATTCTACTGACTTAAAGTACAGTAGGCTGGCTGAGCTGGGTATAGCGAAAGGAGATATCGCGGAGGGAGAGCTGATAAATAGCTCCGAGGATAATCAGCTCAAATTTATCAAAACTGATTTGGAGAACCGTGCAGCAATTATTGATATATTTGAAACACAAAATATTGATGTTATTGTCAATCTCGCGGCTCAAGCCGGTGTGCGTTATAGCTTAAAGGATCCCCATAGATATATTGAGAGCAACATCATGGGATTTCTTAACATTTTAGAATGCGCCCGTCATTATTCCGTTAAGCATTTGGTATATGCATCTTCAAGTTCGGTGTACGGAGCTAACACAAATATGCCATTTTCCACCTCCGATAACGTGGATCATCCCATGAGCCTGTATGCAGCTAGCAAAAAATCTAACGAGCTGATGGCCCATACCTATTCAAACCTGTTTAACATACCCACCACCGGGCTGCGTTTTTTCACAGTGTACGGGCCGTGGGGGCGCCCTGATATGGCGTTGTTCTTATTTGCCAAAGCTATGATGGAAAATAAACCCATCAGTGTTTTTAATCACGGAATGATGGAGCGCGACTTCACATATATTGACGATATTGTAGAAGGTATTACAAGGTTGATTCCCAAACCGCCGGTTCCTAACAAGGCATGGACAGGCACGCAACCTGATCCTGCAACAAGTTTTGCACCGTACCGAATTTTTAATATCGGAAACAGTCAGCCGGTAAAGCTGATGGATTTTATCTCAGAAATAGAGAAACAGCTGGGCATAAAAGCCCGGAAAAATATGCTCGATCTTCAGCCGGGCGATGTGCCTAAAACTTGGGCTAACGTGGATGATTTTTACCAATACACCGATTTTAAACCCCAGGTTGGTATCGAAGAGGGAATCAAAAACTTTATTGATTGGTATAAGTCCTACTTTAGTGAAGAAACGCACGCCATAGCTTCGTAGCTTAAATTGCTCTTGGTAATTAAGCTTAGGTACTGCTTTTACTTGTAAATACACTTCCACAGGTGCCAAGAACTACCAACCCAAGTATTTTATAGTTATTTAAGTTTGCTAACTCTATCCGGAAAGGAGAGCTGCAAGATTTTATCGGTCCGTTGCTATTATATATCCAATCCTCCCAAAATGCCTTTTCGGAAATTCCTCACAAAAAACTAAATTGTGCCTGTTCAATATCGTTAATTTCTAGGTGCCTCTTAGCCACAAGGGCATCACCCTTATATGTTATACCGCATTAAAAACTGGGCTATTTATGATTGTTGATCTTCTAAAACCGGAGTTTGATGAGCTCATTCAGGAGAAGGACTGGGTGGCCCTGAAGGACATCTTAAACGATGTCCCTGCCGTAGATGTAGCCGAGCTGCTTGAAGGACTCGATAATGAAGTAGCTGCCGTTATTTTTCGGCTTCTAAAGAAAAACAAAGCGGCTGATGTTTTTGCTCACCTCAGTTCCGGCAAAGGAGTGGAATTGCTGGATCTTTTTACAGCGCAGCAGCTTAGCGAAGTAATGTCGAACCTGGAGCCGGATGAGCGCGTGGCTCTGCTCGAAGAACTTCCGGGACATCTCACCCAGCGTGTAATGAATTCAATGCGGTTCGATGACCGAACATTGGTGCAGAAGCTGCTGGGCTATCCCGAAGAGAGTGTCGGCCGTTTGATGACACCGCGTTACGTGCGTGTCAAAAAAGACTGGAGCATCCAAAAGGCTATGGAGCATGTGCGGAAATTTGGTCATAGCGCCGAAACAGTCAACGTTATTTATGTAGTAGATAGCGATGAACACCTTATTGACGATCTTCGGCTCAACCAGCTTATTCTGGCCGATCCAGATGCGCTGATATCATCACTAATGGATGAGAGCTTTGAAGCCCTGAGCGCCTTCGATGACCAGGAAGAAGCCGTTCGGATGCTCAGTAAATACGACCGCGTAGCCATGCCGGTTGTCAACTCCGATGGGGTGCTGGTGGGCATTGTAACCATTGATGATGTGATTGATGTTGCCGAAGAAGAAACCACCGAGGATATGCAGCTGATGGCCGGTATGGATGCCCTTGATGATTATTACTCCCAAACAACCATCACCCAAATGGTGCAAAAGCGCATCGGGTGGCTGGCGGTGCTTTTTATTGGGCAGCTGCTGACAACCACCGTGCTGGGCGAATACGAAAGCGTAATTGCCAATGCCGTATTTCTAACGCTTTTTATACCCATGATTATTTCCAGCGGCGGTAACTCGGGCTCGCAGGCGGCTACGCTTATTATTCGCGCTCTTTCAACTGATGATATCAACCATACCGACTGGCTGAAAGTGTTGAAAAGGGAACTGTTTTCGGGGCTTCTACTTGGGCTATTGATGTCGGTAATTGGCTTTATAATTATTTTATGCTGGGGCTATTTCCGGGTTGATGGTTTAACCCAGGAGCTTATTTTAAGTGCCGCGGTTGTGGCTCTGAGTTTAATAGGGGTTATTCTATGGGGAAATCTCAGCGGAGCTATGCTTCCTTTTGTACTTTCTAAATTCGGACTGGACCCTGCTGTAACTTCGGCACCCTTTGTTTCAACTTTGAGTGATGTTATGGGTATTTTTATCTATTTTACCATCGCCATAGCATTATTGAGGGGAATCGTTTTATAAAATCGTTATTGATAACAAGCAAACATTATTCGTATGCAGCAATACCTTAATCTCGTAAAAAATGTGCTCGAAAACGGCGTGCGCAAAGAAAACAGAACCGGCATAGATACCATCTCAAATTTCAGCGAATTTTACCGGGTTGATCTACAAGAAGGGTTCCCGCTGCTTACAACCAAGAAAGTATATTTTCGTTCGGTAGTGCTTGAGCTGCTCTGGTACTTGCGTGGAGAAAGCCATATCCGCTGGTTACGCGATGAAATGGATTGCCATATTTGGGATGATTGGGCCGACGAGGACGGAAATGTGGGACCAATTTACCCGGTCATGTGGCGCCGATTTCCCTACGTGGAAGAAGATAACGTAAGTTTTGAAGGCAATGCATCGCACATTGAGAAAACCGTTTGGATCAAGAACGAGTTCGATCAGGTGCAGCGCGCCATCGATATGCTGAAGAACAACCCTAACAGCAGGCGCATAGTGGTAACCGCCTGGCATCCAGGCTTGCTGGAAAAAATGGCGCTTCCGCCGTGCCATGTTATGTATATTTTCAATGTTACTGATGGGAAACTGAACTGCCATCTCACGCAGCGCTCCGGCGATATTGCATTGGGAATTCCATTCAACCTGGCCTGTTATTCAGCGCTTACCATGGCTATCGCCAACGAAGTCGGTTTAGAGTACGGCGAATTTGCCCATACCATTGTAGATGCCCATATTTATGAAAATCACATTGACGGGCTCAAAGAGCAGCTTAAGCGTGAACCACGCGAGCTGCCCACTCTGCATATCGCAGATAAGCCAATCGATGAGCTGGAATATGAGGACTTTACACTTGAGAACTATAATCCGTATCCCTCAATAAAATTTGAGGTGGCCGTGTGACTCTTGCATTAATAGCAGCCCACGATTCTAACCTGGTGATCGGCAACAACGGCGATTTACCGTGGCATTACCCCGAAGATCTAAAATATTTTAAACGAACTACTCTGGGTCATCCCGTGCTGATGGGGCGCGGTGTTTTTGAAAGCATTGACGAGCAGCCATTACCCGGTCGGGAAAATATAGTGCTTAGCCGGTCCCGCAGCTATGATGAGGTACCTACTTTTTCATCTATTGATGATGCGTTGGAATATTTAAGCGATGAAGAAATAGTTTTTTGCATAGGGGGTGGCGAAATATACAAGCAGCTTCTGCCTGAAGCCGATAAGCTCTTTATAACAGAAATCCATGAAACATACGAAGGGGATACCTACTTTCCTGAATATCGTGATGAAATTGGATCAGTCTGGAAAGAAATTAAACGGGAAGATCATCCCGGTCTCAGCTTTGTCGTTTACGAGCGTCTGTGAGCTATTTTCTTTCAAAATGATTAAGATCTTATAATAAGCGTTACGTAAGGAATGTTTACTGGTGTAAAAAACATGTGTATATTCGATAGCTTTAGGTTAACCAGCTAAGAAAGGTCTCTATTAG
>NNSL01000386.1 GCA_003123965.1 Balneolaceae bacterium SMO_bin1 | reverse complement strand
GGTGAATCCGGCGCTACTCCACCGGATTCACGTATTCACAAATGCAGCGCAGCTCTCGATGATGGTTATAGAGCCGAGAAATTTTAGCGCTGCATTGCTGCTTTGCGGTTAGTTGGAAACGGTAAACTCCTGAAACAGCGGAGTTGCAGCCGGTCGCTCAGAAATCCACGCGTATCGGCCCGGTTCCAGTTCAACTGTAAAATAGGCCGTGTTTCCTTTGGGCATCTCGTGCGTGCCGCCCAGGAATTCGGCCGGTGCCGGGTTATCATGGGTCGAGATAAGTCCCGTTGGGCTGCTCCACTCCATCCAGGATGTTACCGTTGATACATCGGTGCCCGGTGCAAGCTTAGCCAGGTGTACATCGTTGCCCAGGAACGGGGGTTCATCCTCATCAAACAAAACAGCTACTCTGTTGGTACCGGTTTGCAGTTGGCCCTGCACGCCAAAGCCTTCATTAGTGAGCGTCATTTGAATATCTGCATCACTTGGTTCGGGGGCTGGGGAGGTGTCGCCGGTTACGATTAAGCCTTCAATCATGCCCACGGTAGTGTGGAAGGTGCCGTCCTCACTTTTTATGTAGCACTCCATGGCATAGTTGCCGGGCGTTAAAAAGACGGTGGTCTCGGCTATGTTGCCGCCGGAAACGAGGCCCGGTCCGCCCATATATACGATTTCGAACGCCCATGGTGGAAGATCTCCCAACTTGGCGAAACCCTCCTCGGGATTGCCCTCGGTAATCAAGTCCATAGCTTCCTGAAAGGGCGGGACGACCTCACGTTTGCTGTCTTCTACGGTTTTATTGCCCGGCAACAGATCTAAAAGAAGAAAGTGAACATGCTCGGTGGTATTGGTAAACCGGAAGGTGACCCACCCGGACGGGATCTCTTTGGTCTCAGTCACCAGCAGGTGTTCACCGGTATCGTGATTATGAGAAGCAGTGACTTCAACAATCATGCGATTGTCTTCCTCGTTGTTGGTGCCGTTATCTTCGCATCCGCAAGAACAAGGGAGGCTGCCATTATAATCAAGAATAAAACAAGAGTGATGGTGCGACCCGTATTATACCTTGAACTTATGTTTCCATGCTGTACTTTTATTGGGTAATATGTTGGTTTGTGTTTTCATAATGGTGCTCATTTATTTGTGAATAATTTGATGAATAGGTTGAGATCCCAATTTTCGTGGGATCTCTAACCCATGATTATTGGTATACTTATAGTACATTTAATTGCCGTACGCGAGGCGCATTAATGTTATTATCCAGCAACCAAAGGTTGTCCCATTTGTCAAACGTGATAGCACCCGGGTAAAGCAATAAAGATTCATCTCCCCTTACAGTTTCACAATATCCTGTTTCGGGATCGCATTTCTTTAGGAGGCCGCCCGCCGGATTCGGATTATCAACGTCGGTAGCTGTAAACCAGCCGTTTTTATCGTACTCCACAACATACAGCATGCCGTCGGGACCGATTTCGATATCAAGTATCGAGGTCATACCGTCAACCACGACCGTACAATCGTCGGAGGGGCAGTTTACATTACGTGCACCAGCCTCGATGCGCCATACCCGTGAAAGACCGGTGGTCTTTCCGCCTTCCTCCAGTCCGATATCAGTGGAGGTTACACCGGTAAGTTCTCCAACATAGATATCACCGTCAGGTCCTATCGCAACGGCAGTTGGCACAGGCTGTACATAACAGGTCAAGCCAGGTACTGAAAAAAGCACCATCCAGTCTTCCGCATTGATCGAACTGCCTCCGTTATTTGTCGGAGGGGTAAAAACGGCAATCCAGTCAATATCTCCGTTAGGACTCACACTCAGCAGTGAATTGCCGGCAGCATCGGCAACAAGTACGTCACTTTTATTGGTTGTCAAATGATAAGGATTGGACTGTGGCCCGGCCGTGAACCCCTGGCTGTCATTTTCCTCACAAAGGGTATTTTTCCACCTTGCTCCCTTATTGGCATCCACATCCACGCGCTGCTCGTAGGCCTCGATATCCCCTATAACTCTTTGTCCGCCGGGATTAATCCTGTATATCTTGGCTCCAACCGCTTGGTCGGGACCACCCGCTGCCGCAAAGAAGTTGCTTTTGCCAAGTGCTGCCAATCCGTTCAAAGACGCCCCTTCCACCGTTTCAACTTTTCCGAAGGTGGTCACACCTTTTTTCCCGATTCGCTTAATGAGCGTTTCGGAGGTTTTTCCCTCTTCAGGAATTTCGGCTGAAGAATATATCGTCTCGGCCAAGAGGATACTGCCATCGGGAGTCGCAGTGATATCAAAAACAGGAGCTTCAAACTCGTAAGGCCCACTATTTTGCCATTTTGCCTTAGACTCCACTTCAGCTAAATCAAGGGAATTGGTTTCAACAGAAGCCGGATCTGTTTCACTACAGGATACTGCCAGCAGTGCCAGGCAGGTACCTATCAAAGCAAGTGCAAACGTTCTGCTTGCTTTTGCATATGTATTGGTTAATTGAGTTAACGTTTTCATAATGTGCTCATTTAATTGTGAATGTTTGATTCATTTATCTGAAGGGGATAGAAATTTGTACGCTCTCTTAATTCTATTTGTCGCCAGATAATGAAGGTTCGCAAATAATATATAAGCACCCTCTTTGCTATGAGTCGCTTGTTTCTTAGATTGCATCTAAGAGGCAAAAAAATGAGAATGGGATGCTTAAACTTTCAATTCTGGGTTCAACAAAGCTCCAGCGGGCCGACGGCAGTTTTGATCAATCTTTTCTTACCGGGCCTAAGCGGTTGGCATTGCTTGCCTACCTGATGCTGGCCCGCCCGCGCGGGTACCGCCGCCGAGATAAATTAGTAGCATTGTTTTGGCCTGCAATGGGGCAGAAAAGCGCCCGAAATGCCCTCAACAACATGCTTTACCACATCAGGGAGGCATTGGGAAAAGAGGCGGTCATAAGCAGGGGGACCGAAGAGCTTTGCGTCAATCATCAAAAAATATGGTGTGATGCCCTCGCTTTTGAAGAAGCGTTGGATGAGGAACATATACATGAGGCACTTGATTTATATCACGGCGATCTGCTGCCGGGCTTTCATGTGCCGGATGTTTCCAATGAATTTGTCAGTTGGATGGATGCAGAGCGCGAGCGGCTCAGGCAGCGCGCCACCGAAGCTTCGTGGACGCTTGCCGAGAATGCTCAACAAACGGGTGATATGGCTTCGGCCCGCCGATGGGCTAAAAAGGCAACGGACTACCGCTACTTTTCCGAAGAAATGCAGGCCCGGTTGATCCAATTTCTTGATGGCATTGGCCACCGCGAAGACGCCCTGCAAGCATTCGAGAAGTTTTCTAACCGTTTTAGACGAGAATGGGAAATGGAGCCGTCGGACGAACTGAAGGCTTTAGCTGAAGAGATTCGTAATCACCCTAAATTATCTACCCCAACGTTTAAAAGTGAAAACGGGCGCAATAAAGAAGAGCGATGTATCGCTGTTCTCCCATTTGAAACGTCCGGTACCGAGGCCACATCGGTATTTGCGAGCGGCATCCACAGCAACATTTTAACCAGCTTATCCAGTATTCGGGATATTAAAGTAATTTCACGCACATCGGTGCAAAAATTTGCGAATAGTGAGAAAACCGGAAAAGAAATTGGCAATGAGCTAAATGCCGGCTGGCTGCTAGAGGGCGATGTGCAGGAAATTGGTGGGCAGGTACGGGTAAATATTCGTCTGATTAATGCTACCAACGACGCCCAAATATGGTCGAAAGATTACCGACGGGAGCTCACGGCCGGAAACTTATTTGAGATACAGGGCGAAATCACCCAAAAAATTGCCGATGCATTGCAAGCGGAATTCACCTCAGCTGAGAAGCAGCGCGCGAAGCGGCGGTCCACGGAAAATTTAGATGCGTATCGGTTGTATATGCAGGGTGTAAGTTGGGTAGAGCAACGTACTGAGAAAGGTATTCGCCGGGCGATGAAGTATTTTAGCGAAGCGATTGAACAGGACCCGGAGTTTGCGCTGGCACTAACGGGCCGTGCGGATGCTCTTTTGGCTCTTTACGGGTACCGGTTTGAAGTGAAAGATCAAATACTCGATGAGGCGGAAACGTGTATCCGGGAGGCGTTGGCGCTGGATGAAGATCTGGCAGAAGCGCACGTGGCGTTTGGGACCTTGCATGCCGAGAGGGCTGAGGGGCCAGCGGCCGTGCAACGGTTGAAACGTGCTATTGAACTGCGGCCCGGCTATGCCGATGCGCACAATAAGCTAAGCTGGGTTTCCCAATTATTGGGCCAAAAAGAGCAAGCGCTGGAAGGTGCTAAAAAGGCCGTGGAGCTGGATCCCTTTTCCCCCGAAGCAGCCATCAACCTATCATTTTCCTATCTGGCTAACAATGTCCCCAAAGAAGCGCTGCAGCAGGCCCGTCGCGTGTGTGAATTACACCCCAAGTGGACCACAGGGCCGTTTTATGTAGGTTTAATTCTGTATCATCAGGGACGGTTCAACGAAGCCCAACCATATCTTCAGGATCTTTCCGTGGAGTGGGCCGGTGAAGGGCCCCGAGCAACGCTGGCTTTGGCGAAAATAGCAGCGGGCGATAAACAGGCGGCGCGTAGGTTGTTAACGATTATTAGAAAGAATGATGATGATTTTGCTGCCGGTTTAGTGTATGCCGCATTGGGAGAAATAGATCAGGCGCTGAACTATTTTGAACGCACCCAAAGCTGGGAACCCTGGCCCACGCAGGTAATGCATCATCTGTTTCCCGAAGTAATAAATAGGTTAAAGGGCGACGCTCGTTTTGAAGCTCTGTTCAACGAAATGACTCAATATTGGGGAATAAATGCTGCGCCGGCTGAATCCGTGCGGAGTAACCCTGACGCTTTATCAATTGCCGTGCTGCCGTTTGCATCACTCGGGAATGAGGAGCAAGAATTGTTTGTGAATGGCATCCACGATGATTTACTAACCAGGCTTTCGAGTATTGCAAGGCTTGAAGTCACCTCGCGTACTTCGGTAATGCGCTATGAAAAATCGGGGAAGTTATTAACTGAAATTTCAGGCGAATTGGGGGTGAACTGGATTGTGGAAGGAAGCGTGCAGCAAATTGAGAATCAGGTTCAGGTGCGGGTTCGCTTGGTCAACACCCGCATGGACCGCCAATTCTGGTCGCAAAGCTACCAGAGAGAACTTAGCGTTGATAATGTATTTGATATCCAGGAAGATGTTGCGAAGCGTATTGTTCAATCACTGGAAATTGAATTGAGTACGGGAGAGGAAAAGCGTATTGTTCGCAAGCCGACCGATAATTTGGATGCCTATTACCTGTATGCCGAGGGCCGCACCTATCTCGACGAGCGCACCGAAAAAGCCATTCGCCATGCACTTGATTGCTTCCATCAGGCCGTGAAACAGGATGAGGCGTACGTGCTGGCCTGGACAGGCATTGCGGACGCCCTGTCGCTGCTGCGGTTTTACGGGTATGCGTATCCCGAAAACAGTTACGACTATCAGGAAGCGGCTGAGCGTGCGTTGGAAATTGATCCCGATTCAGGCGAAGCGCATGCTTCGATGGGTATTTATTATTCAATCGAGACTCAGGGGCCTGAAGCTCTTTCGGAACTGCGGAAAGCCGTAACGTTAACGCCGAGCTATGCGGAGGGATGGAGCTGGCTTGGCTGGGTTTTGCTTTGCTTGGGCAAGCCGGAGGAGGCTGTTGAAGGGGCCCGGCAATCAGTGAAACTAAGCCCGCTGGCACCCGCTTTTCGAGTTTATCTGGCAGAAATATATCTGGCAAACGGGCAAATGGAATCGGCGTTGCAGGAGGCCCGCCGTGCCCGCGAAATTCAGCCGGAATATGGCCTTTCTCATTTTATGGAAGGATTAGTCTACTACCATATTAATGAGCAAGCAAAAGCTGTTTCAGCTCTCCAGAAGGCTCTATCCCTTGTTCCGGTACGGGGCACACCTACCCGTGATGAAATAAAAGCGCTGCTTGCCGCTTCCCACTATTCACTGGGGAACATGGATGAGGTTAACACGCTCGGTGGTCAAATAGAAGAAGTATTCTCAGCCGGTTTGATACATGCAGTACGGGGTGATGAGGAAGCCGCCTTTGATCTTTTTGATCAGGTTGAAACGTGGAATTCATTTTCGATAGATGTGATCCGCTACTTTCTGCCCGATGCACTCGGAACGCTTCGCAAGCATCAGCGATATGATGAGCTCATCAGCACGATTAACAAATCATGGGGATTGCACGCGAATGGACGTATTCCGGCCGGTGATTCCATATAAACTGGACTTTCTCTATTAACTATTTACTACATTCGACAGGTATCATGAAAAGCATGTCTCTGCTGCTAAAATAAATTTCTTTTGATCAGATGCGAAAGACTCAAATCCTTTGCTATCTGATTTTCATTCCGCCGGAGGAATATTGTGATTGCTGCTGAACAGATTCTCCGGATCCCACTTTTGTTTGATCCTCTGCAGCCGCTCGTAATTGGCGCCGTAGGCATGGGGCACCCGCTGTTTTTCATCATGACCCAACAGATTTACATACACGCCGCCGGTGGCGTGCTCATCCAGTGCGTGGTGAAAATTCTGTACCCACTCCATGATTTCATCATCCCTATCGGCATCGTCCCATCCACCCAGGATATGAAAATCAAAGGTTGTATCCCGATGGGGAAAAGCGGTGGCTTCAGTTTCGACATCGTTGATCGCACCGTCCGATCCTCCCAAATAGACCATCGTGTAATCCCCTTTAAAACTGCGGGTATAGTGGATGATATCATCAATAATATCATTGGTTAATGCTTCAAAATCGTGCGCTTTCGAATACCACCGCGAGCCTTTGGGTACGCCCTCATCAAACGCTGCTGCATTTGCGTGTAGGGCATTGATTGAACTACACTCAGTACAGGATTTCCAAAGTTCTCCAATTCCCGAAAAAACTTCTTTGCCTTCTTCTTTTTTGCCTGCATGGCAGGCAATGAGTGCGATGATGGGCTTGCCGTGCATTTCCTCCGGAAATGGTTCAGACGGCGGGGCTGGAATGATAAAAGCATAACACTGAACTTCATCTGGGGCATTTTTCATGAAATCCCGGTAGAATTCGAGGACGTTGCGAGCATCTTCAAACGGATAAAAAATCCTGAGCGCTCATTACTTCGGGACCAACTTCGTGCAATTGTAACTCCATGGATGTTACGATGCCAAAGTTTCCCAATCCCCCGCGAATGGCCCAAAATAGTTCGGCGTTCTCATTTTTACTGGCATGTA
>NNSL01000341.1 GCA_003123965.1 Balneolaceae bacterium SMO_bin1 | reverse complement strand
GTAGTAGGAAAGAATAAAAATCCAGCGCTTATGTATATCAAAAAAATAACTGCATCAATTATTCCCCCGGTGGCAATTTGGCTGGGGGTTTTGTTGTGTTTAAGCCCCTTCAGAACTACAGCACAACCTTACCATCAAGACCAGGTACAGCCCCACCAAGTTATAGATCCGCTTATAGTGAAGGAGTACTTTGTTGGCGAATACGGAAAAATAAACGTATTCACTCCAGCTGGAGACATTGAAGTTATAAGCGTGCGAGATTCGCAAAAAATTCGTGTTGAAATGTACGCCGAACGTGGCTTTTCGTTTTGGCCAACTGGCGATGTGCTGGATAATTACAGGGTGATAAATTTAAAGAGAGGCAATGAAATTACAGCATCAATTGAGCAGAAAAGTAAGCAGAAATCGAGTTTCTGGAGCAGTCAAACCAGATTTACATATAAAATTGAGGTGCCTGAAAATGTATCGACGAATTTAAAAACATTGAGCGGCAATGTTATCCTCCGAAATGTAAGAGGCAAGCAAATGCTGCGTGCTAGCAGCGGGAATATAGAGCTGCTGAATATTATTGGCCATGTTGAAGCATTTACATCAGCGGGTAATATCGATATAAATGAAAGCATAGGGACCATTTTTGCAAGAGCTGATGGCGGCAATATCAATATTGATGAAACCACCGGAGAGCTGCGTTTAAAAATTCACGGCGGTAAAGTTACTACTACCGATATATCCGGATCAATGATTGCAGTGGTAAACGCTGGAGATATTAATGCACATTTTAAAAATGTTGGCAAAGTAATCAACCTTCAAACCAATGCCGGAAGCATTAATCTGGTCGTTCCTGAAACAGAAGGTTACGGATTATTTGCGCGGGGCAGCAGCGTACTGCTCGACCAGGGAGGGGTGTTTGAAGGAACCCAAGCCAGTAACTCCGCAGAAGGTTCAATTAATGGAGGTGGAACTCCAATCAACCTGACAGCGAATGCCGGAACGGTTACGCTGAGACTAAATAGATAGGGCAGTATGTGATGCGTGGAATTGGCCACAATATAACGCTGGGTAGGTATTGGTTACCGGGTCTGATGCTGTGGGCATTGCTTGTTTGTGGTTATCAGCCGCTACAAGCACAAATGGCTGGGGAAACACAAGCACTAAAGCTCGCTGACATGTCTCCGGAAGATAAAATAATTTATCTTTCTGACGTTTGGCTTTTTAATTCTGGTGATGATGTTCGGTGGGCACAGCCCGCCCTGATTGATACAAGCTGGCAACGAGTAAGCACGTATCTTGGCCCTTCGGAATTGCCATTTTTAGATTGGAATGGAACTGGGTGGTTTCGCATGCATATCCGCGTAGAATCCAGCCTGGTCAATCACCCATTGGCACTGATAATTCAACAACATAACGGGGCTTCTCAAATATTTTTTGATGGCGAATTAATTTCAGAAATAGGCAATGTAGGAGAAAGCTCAGCAAACTATAAGGCGCATCGCGATTTCACGCCAATTCCCATAACTTTTGCGGATACATCAGAGCACGTTTTAGCCGTGCGGTATTCGAATCATGATTCGCAGTATTACAATCAATTTAGCGACCTTGGGTTTACCGGCGGGTTCCGTTTTTTGTTGGGGGATTTAAATTATCATACTGAACAAGCTATACTTGAACGGGAATCACAAAATGCGGGGTTGCCTGTCTTTTTTATCGGTATTTTGCTCGCTTTTACCGTTATTCATATGCTGCTTTATCTGTTTTACCCCGTTGGTAAACGCAACCTGTATTTTGCGCTCTTTACTGCCGTATTGGTTACACTCATTTATTCACTTTATGTATATGATGTAACCGGCTCTCCGCTGCAAGCACTTTTCTATTATCGGTTTTCGCTTATTTGCTGGCTGTTGATAATGATTTTTGCCCTGCGTTTTACATACAGTCTGCTGTACGAGAAGGTACCGGTACAATTTTGGATATTTCTGGTGGCGGAGTAATTCTTGCTGGCCTAAGTTGGTTTTCATCTGCAGATCCTGCATTAATGCGTGAGTTTTTTGTTTTGGTGGCCTTGCTGGAAATAATCCGTGTACTACTTTTCGCATTCGTTAAAAGACAACGCGGCGTGTGGATTGTAGCCGTTGGGGTGCTTTTTTTCGTTGCGGGCATTTTCTACAAAATGCTTATAGACCTCGAGTTTATGGTTGGTGAACCCATGGTGGGCAGTATTTATGGATCTGCAGCAATGATTTTTGCAATGTCGGTGTATTTGTCGCGCGACTTCGCCAATACAAATCGGCAACTTGAGTCAAAAATCTTGTTGAGGTGCGTGATCTATCCGAGCGTACGCTCGCGCAAGAACGCCTCAACCGTGAAAAAGAGGTAGAACGGAAACTGCTGCATGCCGAAAATGAGCGCAAGAGTAAGGAACTGGAAGAAGCCCGCCGCCTTCAGCTTTCTATGCTGCCAAAGAAAATACCGGGTACCAGCTGCTGGGATATTGCGGTGTTCATGGAAACGGCCCACGAAGTAGGGGGCGACTATTACGATTTTAACCAATCAGCCAATGAAGAACTTACTGTAGTGCTGGGCGATGCCACCGGTCATGGAATGAAAGCCGGAATAATGGTGGCTGCTGTGAAAAGTTACTTTCATACATTCTCTGATTGCGATGATATGTTGACCATTTTAAGGCAGATGTCAACGGGAATTAGAAACATGGATCTGCAGATGATGTATATGGGATTTCAAATACTGCGCTGCAACAGCCGACAAATGAGCTTCGTATCTGCGGGCATGCCTGCAATGCTTTGGTATAAAAAAGAACAGCAAACGGTTGAAACCATTCGGTTGAAAGGGCTGCCTCTGGGCACACGGGTACAGTATCCCTATCAGCAGTTTGATTTTAAGACGCAGCCTGGCGACGTGCTTTTGCTTACGAGTGATGGACTGCCTGAGCTCTTTAATAGTGAACGGCAGCAGCTTGGTCAACAACGCATTGCAGATTTACTGCTCGAGATTGGCACTTATTCAGCCTCAGATATACTCTCGCAAATAACGCAGCTAATTGAGCAGTGGTCAGGCGGCAGCGACCATGAAGATGATATTACCATGCTTGTTTTAAAAGCCAAAGAGTAACATATCGTTATGAAAGTTTGTAACCTGTTTCCGCAATTTTCGTACATATTTCAAAATTGAACAACCATTTATTATGAAGAAATTTAATCAGCTTCTCATTTTAATAATTCTGGTTTTGGTCAGCCCTGCACTGCTTTTTGGTCAGCAAAAAACAGAAGAGGATCCCTTCAAGAATGACCCGCTATTTACCAAACCACTAAAGGCATTTTTTGGTGATGAATATGACGATAACAGGGATACAACAAAGAAAAATGACTACACCAACTGGAAGTATTTAAATGAGGAAGGGCTCGATTTCGACGATTTTTTGGAAGCAGGTCCCTATAATTCAAATCCGCTTTACGGGCTGTATCCTACATTACCAATGGTACATTTTAATAGGGTAGATGCACTTTTTCTTGGTCTTCGCAAAGAGCGCATGCAGTGGTATAATGACAACGATTTTCTGGGTATTCCAAATATTTCGCCACACGGCATGATCGGTTATTCTTTTGGACTTGATGAATTTCAATACACCTTAGGGTTGGAAAAATTTATTGGCAAAAAAGAACACGTGTTAATCGGAACTGAATATCATAGTGCTACATCAACAGATGATTACTGGCGCGTGGGCTTGAATGAAACCAGTATTACCGCCTTTACAGCTGGTTATGATTACCTCGATTATTATAAGCAGCAGGGATGGGGCACTTATATCTTGTTCCGCACCAATCGTTTATTTGAAGGCGGTATAGCCTATAGTGCTGATCGTTACAGCAGCCTCCAGCAGCAGACAGATTGGGCACTTTTTGGAGCTAGCGGTCGCTATCGGCCCAATCCGCCGGTAGAACTTTCCAATGGAACACGTGTTGATTCCCTTGACATTTCGAGCGTTTCGATAAGCGCATCCTTTAATCCAAAGCGACTGTTATTAGCACCCCGTTTTAGCTTCTCGGCAAACGGCACGGTGGAGTTTGGTGACCCGGGCATTGGGGTTTCCGATTATGCATATACAAAGTACATAACTCAGCTTGTGACCCACTTCAACTTTGAACCGGGTAGCGTGTTTAAATATCGTTTAAGGGCCGGAAGTATCACCGGTGATGCACCTTCTGTAAAAGAATTTCAGCTGGGTGGCCCCGGTTCGTTGCGGGCTCTTCCATACAAATCACTCCCGTCAACCCGATTGGGCGATAATCAGATGCTCCTCAGCAATGCTGAAGTACACTTTGGAGTTCCCGAATGGGGTAAAGAGGGTTGGATTGATAACGATGACTTTTATATCAGCCTATTTTTAGATTCTGGTTGGACAAATTATAGTTCCGATTTAGAACAAACCACCAGCCCATTTGCAGGCTTTTCTGAGTTTAATTTCGCGGACCTGGAACATAACGGCGGTTTTGGGCTCGGCTCAAGCTTGTTCCGCGCAGAACTGGCCTGGGACTTACGCAATACCAGTCGGGCGCCCGTTTTATGGATAAGATTTAATCCTACCTTTTAGAAATCTTTTTATATTTAGGCTTAATAAAAAGCTTCCAGTCGGTCAAAACTGGAAGCTTTTCTTTAGGGCATTGAATGCGTGGAAGCATTCAAAGGTAAATATAATCGGTTATCCTGCAGTACGGATTGACAGCCATAAAGTTACAAACGAAAAATTCCCTGCGCACGTTACAATAATTAATCATTCATAAATCAATTCTCTTAAAGAATGTTCAGATCAGGTAATCCTACTCTTAGCGAGAACATATTTCAACAAAGTGATCAGGCTATAGCATCCGGCGAACAGATGACCGTTACCGGAACTGCAAATAAGATTGGTATTCTATTTCTTTTATTATTGATTGGCGCATCAATAAGCTGGTATGCACCTTCTCAACTATTTATGTGGGGCGGGGCCATAGGTGGACTAATTGTAGCTTTAATAACCGTGTTTAAAAAAGAGTGGTCGCCCGTTACAGCGCCAATCTACGCTGGGTTAGAAGGTTTGTTCTTAGGGGCGGTGTCTATCATGTACGCAAATATGTTTTATGAGGGTATTGTGTTTACGGCGATAGCACTAACGATGGGTATATTTGCTGCCATGCTGTTTACGTATCGATCGGGATTAATTGAGGTTACCCAAAAGTTCAGGATGGGCGTTGTAGCTGCTACGGGAGGTATATTTCTGGTGTATATTGCTAGTTTCGTACTGGGATTCTTCGGCATTAATTTAAGTTTGATTTCAGGGACTGGTACCTGGGGCATTGGTTTTAGCCTTTTAATCATCATTATTGCATCCCTTAATCTTGTACTCGATTTCGATCTCATTGATCGTGGAGCAGAGGCTGGAGCACCAAAGTACTTTGAGTGGTACACGGCCTTCGGATTAATTGTAACTCTGGTATGGCTCTATGTTGAAATTTTACGGCTCTTAGGTAAGTTACAGCGACGATAAGCGTTGATTACAGTTTAGTTCGTTTTTCATGAAAAAAGTTGGCCTGGCTATATTATTCTTAGCTGTAGTAGCACTTGTCGGCGGTACGCGCTTACTGCGGCTCACCGATTCTCAAGCCATACATACCAGTAGCAATGCCGATCTTTATTTAAACAGCAAAACTGACCTCGAAAGACTGAGCCAAATTCTTTCCGATTCATTAAATGCGGTAGATGATACAGAGGAATTAAAATGGGCGGCAAATCTGCTGGGATGGCGAACATTTCAACCGGGACATTATAACATTGATTCCGGGTACACTTACGACAATTTTCTTGCCAAACTTGCAAAGGGAAATCAAGATCCCATTACCCTAACAGTAGTGCCCGGGCAATCTAAGGATAAGATCTTTTCATTTCTGGCGAATCGCATGCAGTTTGATTCTACCAGCCTATATCAAACTGTATATGACAGCACATTTTTAGCTGAGCATGAAGTGAATCGCCAAAAAATGGTAGGGCATCTTTTTCCAGCTACGTATGATATTTACTGGACATCACCACCAAGGACCATTCTTAACAGAATTTTTCGAGAATTTAATCAGCAGGTGGTTGAGGCCCATAGTAGTCGGATGAATGAATTGGATATGACTACAAATGAAGTTTTAGCACTCGCTTCAATTATTGAATGGGAAGCCATCCACGATGATGAAAAGCCGAAAATAAGCGGTTTGTACTGGAACAGGCTGGAGCGGGGTATGTTGCTGCAGGCCGACCCTACCGTGAGTTATGCCGTGGGTGAGCAACGGCGTCTATATTTTAAGGACTATAAAGTTGATCATCCTTATAACACCTATATAAACAAAGGACTGCCACCGGGCCCCATTAATAATCCAAGTCTAAGTTCTATCCAGGCGGCATTATATCCGGCCGAACATGATTACCTGTACATGGTAGCGAGGCCTAATGGCTACCATGCCTTTACAGAAACGTATGCCGAGCATCAGCAAAAGAGTGCCGAATGGAGAGAGTATTTACGCGAAAAAGAGCGTGAGGGTGATTCAGGAAATTCGAACAGCCAATCTTAATTTTGTTTTAAAAGATCTCCTGACGAGGAAACTTCAAATATTTTAAGTGCTTCGTTTACGTTTTCACCATTGAAATAAATATCACGAACGAGCCCCTCATATTTTGGTGCATTTGAAATTGCTGATCGCAGGCGTTCAGGATTACCTACTCGGTCAAGTGCATTGAGTAAGAAACGAGCAATGTCATAGCCGATCATCGAGTAAAGGTTACCGGTAGTATTAAATTTGCGTTGATATTGATTTTTAAACTGTGCAAGGCGTGCACCACTGCTACCCTGGAAGGTTCCATTGGTGAAGTAAATATCCAGATCACGATATTTTTCAGTACGAAAATTCAGATTGGAATACTCTTGGGACCCTAAAATAGTAATCGGGGTCTCCTTAGAGCGTATGTCCCGTGCCATCAAATCTATTAGCGTTAGCGAACGCTGGCCAGTAAAAGGCGCGTATACCGCATCAATTGGAGGCGATTCGGAACCAAAATAACGCGTGTAGTTTGATAGCTGATACTGGTTGCTGTTAATGTCTTCAATAAAGTAATGCGTAATTCGAGCCCCCAAAGCTTCCGCTTCCGCCCGAAAAGCCTCTGCAGAAATTGCACCGTTTGAGTTTCGCTGGGCTATGATTCCAAAATTTTTGAGCCCTAGTTCATTTATCGCGTAACGGGCCATTTGTTT
>NNSL01000355.1 GCA_003123965.1 Balneolaceae bacterium SMO_bin1 | reverse complement strand
GGAAAGTTCACCGGCCCACCTCTATGTCTTATCCGATGATGAAGGCATGGCTGTTTTTCGCAGCCGGCAGGATTCGCTGCAGTGGCTCTATACGGCATCGGGCATGCAGCAACGAGGCACTAACATGAATGCTGATATACGCTTTGCCTATTTATTCGGTGACAGCCGGCGGCTGACCGTGCTGGAACCCACCTCCGTGATGGGCGCATATTCTTCAACCATGTTGCCTGCCCAACCACTTGATGCTGAACGCTATAAAAATAATCTCTACGTCCCGTTGGGTTCAAATGGCTTGGGTATATTGAATCTTGAAACGCCCGAAACACTCGATTCGGAAGTTGATTATATTGATGCACCGCAAATTCAAAATCAAAACATAACGCAGGTTGAAACAACGCCGAATACAGTGTATTTCCTCTCGGCAGATGGCAGCCTTTTTAGCTTCAACAAAAACGAGAATGACATTTCGTTTGATCAGCAATTTTCGCTGGGACAAAATATTCACCGCCTATTTTTTGTGGATGGAAGTCTCTGGGCTACCACACCGACCGGCGAAATTTTTGAAGTAAATTCCGAAGGAGAATTATCGCAGCTTGGCGGAATTGGCGAACCGGTTTTGCAGATTGAGCATTGGAACGACTGGCTGATCATTAAAGGAAAATCAAACCGGCTTTGGAGCTCGTACCAGCTAACCGAGCCCACGCTTTGGAAGCCCAACGGTGATGCCGGCAATTACATAACGGCAACCGGTGGCACGCTCTGGATCAGTGAATACAACCGGTTGAGTCGCATTGCCGAAGACACAACGGCGAATGCACAAACCATTCAAAACCAGCCGGCCAACCCCGCATCAACCGAACTGCAAATTGCTCCTATCAGAAATAAAATCATTCCGTACCCGAACGCTTTACTGGTGCCGTTAAAACTCCAAAACGATTTCCCGGTTGAAAATGTGCAGTTTAGCATGCAAACCGATGTAAAAAATGCAACCATTCGCGGGCAAAGCCTGTACTGGCAACCACAAAGTGGCGATCGGGGCGAACATCAATTTAAAATTGTGGCTTCATCCCGCGACGGGCAAACTTCCAGCACTACGTTTACGGTTGATGTGCAGCCGTTCAACACGCCTCCACGTTTTACGCCATTGCGCACCATTTCTATTCCCGTTGGCCAGCCGTTTAATTTACCGATCAGTGCAGTTGACCCTGATGGCACCGAAAAGAATTTAATCCGTTATCTAGGTGTAAATTTACCGGAGGGCGCTTCCATTGATGAACAAACCGGTCGCTTTAGCTGGACGCCCACTGCCCAACAACTGGCGAAAACTCATTCCGCGTTATCGCCACCGATCAGTATGGAGCGGCGTCATCAACCGATGTTACTATACGCGTGATAGAAACCAACTCCGGCGGAAATTAGTTACACTTTTAGTCAGCTCTATAAATTCAACTTTTTAATTTGACGGACGAAGAATTTCGATCGCAATTACTCACTTGGTACGATGCCAACAAACGCTCCATGCCCTGGCGCGACTCTGGCAACCCCTATTTCATCTGGCTGTCAGAAATAATGCTGCAGCAGACCCGCGTTGATCAGGCTACTCCTTATTTCAACCGGTTTATTGAGCACTTTCCTACCGTTGATGATCTGGCCGAAGCTTCACAACAAGATGTACTCAGCGTTTGGGAAGGCCTGGGATATTACAGCCGCGCGCGCTACCTGCATAGTGCCGCCCAAACCGTAGTAGAACAGTTTGATGGCTCCGTGCCGGATACCTGGGACGAAATCACCCAGCTTAAAGGCATTGGTCCCTACACTGCCGCAGCGGTACTGAGCATTGCCTACCAAAAGCCCCACGCTGTGGTTGATGGGAACGTTATTCGCGTTTTGAGTCGCTATTTTGGCATTGAAGACGACGTGCGGAAAACGGCTACCAAAAATACCATTCAGGAGCATGCTGATGAACTGTTGGACCCCGATCGCCCCGGTGATTTTAACCAAGCAGTGATGGAGCTGGGGGCAACGGTTTGCACACCTTCAAATCCCAATTGCCAGGCGTGTCCAATTGCGGCCGGATGCATTGCCCAAAAACAGGTTAAGACTGATGAAATTCCGTATAAATCACCCGCCAAGACAGTGCCCCACCACGATATTGGCGTGGGAATATTAATTGATCAAAATGGTGATGTCCTTATTGCGCTGCGCCCTGAAGATGCCATGCTGGGCGGGCTTTGGGAGTTTCCGGGCGGCAAGAAAAAAGAAGGGGAATCAATAAAAGAAACTGTGGTTCGCGAGCTTCGGGAGGAGTTAGGAGTTGAGTCGAAAATTATCGAACCGTTCATGACGCTTAAGCATGCGTATTCGCACTTTAAAATTACGCTGCACGCTTATATTTGCACCCTCGTTGACGGCACTCCGAAGCCCAAAACGAGTCAACAGGTTAAATGGGTGTCCGTGCAACAACTCGACCAGTTTCCTTTTCCCAAAGCCAATCGCCGGCTTACCGACAAACTGATGAGCAAGGAATTTCGACAAAAAGAATTGAATCTCTAATATCTTGCCCGAATTAAACGCTGCATCAACTAAGCAAATTAAAGCACTGAAACCGTATCTGGACCAATGGGTTGAACGAATTGAACAACCCGCTTACATCAAAGATGATCCGGTTTCGTTTATGCATGCATTCGAGGACAAAAAAGATCAGGAACTAGCGGGATTCTTTGCCGCAATTATGGCATGGGGACGCCGCGATATTGTGCTGGCAAAAGTAGAAGATTTATTACAGCGCATGGGTCATCAGCCTTCCAACTTTGTTCGCAACTTTAGTGAAAACGACCGGCAGGTATTTGACGGATTTAAGCACCGCACTTTTAAACCGGTTGATATGTATTGGATCACCAAAACCCTGCAGAAAATTTTATTTTCGTATGATACGTTTGAAGCGTTTTGGAAATATTGTTATCAAAAAGCACAACATGAACAGAAAGAACTCATCACCGTTTTTCATCATCAATTTTTTAACCAGCATGATGAAATTCCGCGCCGCACTCGAAAGCACGTTTCCAATCCCGAAAAGGGCAGCGCGGCCAAGCGATTATACATGTATTTGCGTTGGGTTATTCGCAACGACAGTCTTGTAGATCCGGGCATCATGCATTTTATGGAGCCATCAGATTTAGTGGTGCCATTGGACGTTCATGCAGCGCGGCAGGCCCGAGCACTGGGTTTGCTCACCCGAAGCTACAATGATTGGAAAGCCGCCCAAGAACTCACGCAAAATGTCCGCCTGCTCGATCCCAACGATCCCGCGAAGTATGACTACGCACTATTTGGTATAGGCGTACAAAAACAGCAAATACCACCGGAATTTTTAATAAACCCACATGTATTGCCGTAAAGCATGCTGTTATTTTTCAATAAAAATATCACCTAATCACTTATACTTTTATCAAATAATTCTTATATTTGTCGTCCGAAAAAAGTATAACTCAACAAATTTTGTATGATTGGTGTAGAAGTAAAAGACAATGAAAGCATAGACCGGGCCATCAACCGGTTCAAAAAGATGGTTACGCGTTCGCGCATTTTAAATGAATATCGCGATCGGCAGCAGTTTACCAAGCCTTCGAAAGAACGCCGTGAAGCGCTTAAGAAAAGTATTCGCGATCAAAAACGACGCGACCGTAATCAGTACTAGATTGTAGCTTTCTATATCAATTTTGAGCCCTGTGGGTTTTCTACAGGGCTTTTTTTATAGCCTGAATGCTGTTTTTCACCTTATTGAGATTCAGGCTGCTCCCCGTTTTTCCAATCTTGCTGGCCTGTGGCACAAACGCATTCGAAAATCCCAGCTTTTCAATTTCAGACAAGCGCTGATCGATTCGATTGACCGCGCGGACTTCGCCGCCCAGTCCCGCTTCCCCTAAAAATACAGCGTTATCCGTAACCGGCTTGTCCAGCAAACTCGATACCAGCGCGCACATTACGCCCAAATCACCAGCTGGATCGTTGAGTTTAAGTCCGCCTGCAATATTGAGATATACATCCTGCCCTGAAAACTGGTATCCGCCGCGTTTTTCGAGTACCGCCAAAAGCATAGAAAGCCGACGGTGATCGAATCCATTGGCGGTACGCTGCGGCGTGCCGTAGTTGCTGGCGGTAACCAGCGCCTGAACCTCAACCAAAAGCGGTCGGGTTCCTTCAACCGTACATACAATGGCATTGCCGCTGATGCCGGTTTCGGCTTCCGACAAAAACAGTTGCGAGGGATTGAGCACATCCTCGAGCCCATTTTCGCGCATTTCAAAAACACCCACTTCATGCGCAGCACCAAATCGGTTTTTGAGTGCCCGCAGCATGCGGTAGGCGTAGTTGCTGTCGCCCTCAAACTGCAGCACCGTATCAACCATGTGTTCAAGCACGCGGGGCCCGGCAATGCTGCCCTCTTTAGTTACGTGCCCAATCAATATCGTGGTAATATTTTGCTTTTTCGCAATCTGCTGCAATAGGGCGGCACACTCCTTCACCTGCTGAATGCTGCCAGCCATACTCGAAAGCTCCGTACGATAAACGGTTTGGATGGAATCCACGATAAGCAAATCGGGCTGCAGCTTGCGTGCCTGTTCTAAAATTTTACTAACGTCGGTGTCGGTATATACATATAGATTTTCAGAATCGACACCCAGCCGCTTGGCGCGCTGTTTAATTTGCCCGGCCGATTCCTCACCGGCACAATATAGGATCTTAAGATCTGGGTTGGATTTACCGATTTGAAGGGTAAGCGTACTTTTACCAATACCGGGGTCGCCGCCAATTAAAACAAATGAGCCCGTCATAAATCCGCCGCCGAGCACACGATCAAGCTCAGGAATACGGCTGGGGAACCGAGCTTCAGCTTTAGTGTCAATCTCTTTTAATGAACGGGGCGCATCATCTTCTTTTATGCCCTCTACTTTCCCTTTGTGATCCTCAGAGGACGAACCTGAGTCTCGTTTTACCTTAAATTCTTTGAAGGTATGCCAGCTGCCACAATTTGGACAATTGCCCAGCCACTTGGTTGAGGTGTGTCCACAGTCACTGCATACATATTGAATTCGTGATTTTGCCACAGAAATTACTGATTAATTTTTGAGCTTTCTTCGGGCGTTTCGTCAACGTTATTATCAGCATATTTTTCAACAACTGAGCGATTTATGTACCACGTCATGGCCATCATGCCTAACCCGATGCTGATGTAATAACTGATGATTCGCCATACAAAAACTGAGAGACCAATGAATACTTCACGATCGATGAGAGGTCCTTGGAAGATGGCAAAAAGCCCTTCAACACCACCACTTCCGCCGGGTGTAGGCATTATCAAGAAAGCCAGATTCATAGCCAGGCTACGGAGCAAAGAAAGAATTTCTGGCGCGGGCAGCAGACTCAAAATCACTATAGTCGGCAAGGCAATTCGGCACACCCAAGACATGGATGAGAGCAGAAATGTTTTAATGAGAAAGCTGGGTGGCTTTTTGCGCAGCTCATGCGAATACTCTTCCAGCCGCTCAGCCTCTCGAGCCATCGGTTCTTTCCATCGACGTAAAAATGGTAGCCGAAATACAAAATTGACAACTTTTTTAAGCGCTGCAGGGTTTTTTAAAACGCCGTACGCAAGCAGGGCTGCATATATCAACAAGCCGGCATATATCAAAAACATCGACACGTCGCCAACCATACCTATATTTTCCGGCACCACTTCGTAATAAATTCCGGCAATCAGCAAGATTGGAATAGACAAGGCAAACCAAAGCTGGTCCAGCAGAACACTGTATAAGATAATAGCGGTTGACTGGCCCAGTGAAAGTCCTTCTTTGCTCATGGCATAAGTTGCCAGCGGGGCCCCACCAATGGTCGAGGGTGTCACCGCCGAGGTAAAATCCCACGCCAGTACTACCCGAAATGACTGCATCCATCCTAGTTTACGCTCGGCCAGGTAGCGAATTTTAGCCGCTACAAACCAAACGCGTAAAAAAGAAACTATCAGCGCTATAAATAAGCCCGGTAATCTTTTTGGACGCAAATACTCCAGTCCGTTAGGCGTATAGGTCAAATAAAAAACCACGCCCATACCCGCGATACTCAGGGCAATAGATATAACCAAGTATTTCATAGAGAAATACTTGCGCGGATTTTCTTCTATGTGTTCGGTGTTATTAGCCAAAGAATTATTTTATTAACCCGCCCAAGATTTGAACTAAAGACGGTTTAGCAGGACAAATTTGTATACGGTTTCCTGTTGCTAATTGTTTACAGGCAGGAAAATAAAGGTCTTACCAGTTTTTGTTCCCGGTAAGACCCTTGGCACTCCTTATATTTATGCTACGGTAATATCGTCATCGAGATATACATCCTGGATAAAATTAAGCAGTTTTACCCCTTCTTTCATCGGTCGCTGAAACGCTTTACGTCCGCTAATCAGGCCCATACCGCCAGCACGCTTGTTTATTACTGCTGTGCGTACGGCTTGTGCAAAATCATTATCGCCAGAGGCGCCGCCAGAGTTAATCAACCCCGCGCGGCCCATGTAGCAGTTGGCCACCTGGTATCGGGTTAAATCAATGGGGTGATCCGTGGTGAGCTCGCTGTACATGCGTTCATCATACTTACCGTAGGAGTTATCCCCTTTATTGAGCGCTTTATAACCACCATTATTTGTGGCTTGTTTCTGTTTCACAATATCGGCCTGAATGGTTGACCCAATGTGATTGGCCTGCCCCGTTAAATCTGCAGAGGCGTGGTAATCTGTACCATTGATTTTGAACGCAGAGTGCCGCGTGTAGCACCACAAAATGGTTGCCATGCCAAGTTCATGCGCTCGCTCAAAGGCTTCAGCAATTTCCTGAATTTGTCGTCCGGACTCTTCTGACCCAAAATAGATGGTTGCGCCAATAGCTACAGCGCCCATGTCAAACGCTTTTTCAACGGAACCAAAGAGAATTTGATCGTAATTATTGGGGTAGGTCATCAACTCGTTGTGGTTGATTTTTACAATGAACGGAATTTTATGCGCGTATTTTCGTGCTACCGAGCCCAGCAAACCTACCGTTGAAGCAACACCGTTGCAGCCGCCCTCAATGGCCAGCTTAACAATATGTTCAGGGTCAAATCCACCGGGATTAGGCGCAAATGAAGCTCCGCCCGAGTGCTCAATACCTTGATCAACCGGTAAAATAGATAGATAACCAGTTCCGCTCAGGCGTCCGTGATTAAATAACGTCTGCAGATTCCGAAGCACCCGCGGGTTGCGATCGGAGTCCATATGCACGCGGTCAACAAAATCAGGCCCCGGAAGGTATAAATTATCTTTTGAAA
>NNSL01000429.1 GCA_003123965.1 Balneolaceae bacterium SMO_bin1 | reverse complement strand
GTACTTATTGCCGCGGGACGCATCCCGGCTACAGGAGCTCTAAACCTTAACCAAACTGATATTGATGTTGATGAGAACGGTTATATATCCGTCAGTGACCACTTGGAATCGAGCGTTGAAAAATGTTTTTGCACTGGGCGACTGCAACGGCAAAGGCGCCTTTACCCATACCGCTTACAACGATTATCAAATTGCCTCGTCTTTGTTATTTGACGACGGCAGCCGCACGTTGCGTGATCGCTACCCGTGTTACGCCTGCTACATCGATCCGCCGCTGGCGCGTGTTGGTATGAATGAACAGCAAGTGCGGGAGCAGGGCATTGACGCCCAAATAGCTACCCCGACCGATGAGCCGCGTGGCGCGTGCCAAAGAGAAGGGCGAAACACAGGGGTTGATGAAAATTATTGTGGAGGCAGATACTGGCCAAATATTGGGCGCCACATTTCTGGGCACCGGCGCCGACGAATATATCCACTCCATCATTGATATGATGTACGCCGGAGCGCCCTACACCACCGTACGAGATGCCGTAC
Source organism: Balneolaceae bacterium SMO_bin1 (assembly GCA_003123965.1). Next base: position 6,844 of record NNSL01000429.1, on the reverse strand, counting down.
ACATTCACCCGACGGTGAGTGAATTGATCCCCACTATGCTGGAGCAGCTGGAGCCCTTAGAATAAAAAAAGCCCCCGACCACTTCCGGCCGGGAGCTCAGCGCTGCTTGTCCCTCTAAATCATTAAAACTCTATAGAAACCCGAGCCAGGAAATTGCGGCCGGCCTGCGGGTAGTAATAGTTAAAATACTGGCGTTCGCCGCCGCTCACGTATCCAAACGTATAACCATTTGATTCGTACATAGCATCAAATATGTTATTTACCTGCAGCGTGGCATTTACATTTTGAACCAGTGCAAATCCACCGAAATTGTAGCCAAAGCGAAGGTCATTCACCAAATAGGGTTCAAGCGATCGGATTTCGGTTTCGGTGTTATCCAGGTATTGCCGTGATACATATTTCGTAGAAAGCTCGGCGGTAAATGCACCCGGGCTGTAGCTGATGATGGAGTTGCCAATAAATGAGGGAGAAAATGCAATATCGGTGTCTTCATATACGATGGTTTGCTGGCCGCCGGTATCGAAGTTATCGAGATACTGGGTGTACTCCTCAATTTTGTTTTGGCTGAATGTGGCATTTGCCGACCACTGCAGTGATGGGGTGATTCGAACGCCGGCCTGCAGCTCTATGCCTGCCCGATAACTGTTGGGTACATTTTGGCGGACTACGGCCCCACTTCATTAATCTCACCGGTGTTAACCAGCTGATTTTTATAATCCATATAGTAGAGATTCACTGCCCCAAAAAATTGCTGGAATTCGGCCTCGTATCCGGCTTCCCAATCATAGAGCGTCTCATGCTGCGGCCTGTTCTCGGGCGTTGAATTGATGTATTCGTCGCGCGTCGGCTCTTTATTGCCCACAGCAAAAGAAGCATATACGCGTTGCCCGCTATTCCAGCGGTAAACGAGTCCGGCTTTGGGGTTGAAGAACGTTAAATTATCGTCCTGCTCTACATTTACCACTTCCTGTCCGCCGCCTGGAATAGGCTGCTGATCTTTGCCTAAAAACTCATAGTAAATATTGCGGACCTGAAGGTCTAAGTACCCGCTGAAGCGTTCGGTGAACGAGTAATTCAACTTGCCGTAAATATTGCCATCGCTCTTAAAGGCATCGTTTTGATAATACTGATCGCCTGTGCTGGGCAAGCGTCCAAACTCAGCCTGCACTATTTCACCGAAGTGATCGCCGCGATATTCGTTATAACCGCCGCCTATGGTCAATCGCCACTGATCGGCTTGGTACTTAGTGGAAAAAACGGTGCCATAGAAGTGGTTATCGAGCCAGAGCTGACGCACTAAATCCGTATTATCAATTGTGACATCACCCCTCACAACCGGGTTCAGGCCATAATCGGCAAAAGGTTCATCGGCTTTGTATTCCTCATAGTATCCACGGCCATAAGTGTAATGCAGCGATGCATTTGCTGTCCAGCTCGGACTCAATTCATACGAGTAGTGCAGTTGGTAATAATCCTGCTGGTAGTTATCAGTTTGATTGTCGTAGGGTTCACCGGGGCGTTCCTGTCCCGCTGGATTATAGGTTCGATCTTCTTGCAGCCGCTCCTCCGAAATGCCATACCACGACTGATAGGTTTGCTCGCGACCCGAAAATACATCCGCTCTTAGCAGCCCCTTTTCCCCTTGGTGCGCCGCACTAAGGTAGAACGATTGCAGATCAGAAAATGCACGATCGACATACCCTTCCGAATCTATTTTGGAGAGCCGACCCTGCACCTGCCAGCCGTTATCCATCAAGCCGGAACCCAGCTGCACGTTAAATCGACGCGTATTAAATGAACCAACCCCGGCATTGACTTCACCAAAAGCGTTGGAGCGCATTTCTGAGGTTTGAAGGTTCACGGTTGCACCAAATGCAGCCGCGCCTTGTGTAGACGTTCCCACGCCGCGCTGCACCTGGATGTCTTCAACGGAAGCGGCAAGGTCGGGCAGGTTTACCCAAAATACACCGTGCGACTCGGCATCGTTGACCGGAATTCCGTTGATCGTCACATTTATTCGCGCCTGATCAACGCCCCGAATCCGAAGTCCCGTATAGCCTATACCCGCGCCTGCATCGGAACTGGTCGTTACCGAAGGCAAGCTGCTGAGCAGATACGGAATATCCTGACCCAGATTCTTTTCCTCAATTTCGGCCCGTTCCAGCGTGGTAGAAGCTACCGGCACTAAGTCATCAACCCGAAGGGCGCTGACGAATATCTCGTTCGTCTTGTACACGCGCGGCTTCAGTTCAATGGAGAGTTGGGCCTGGCTTCCGGTGACATCTACAGTTTGGGACTGGTAGCCCACAAAAGAAATGCGGATGGTCGATGGACCGTTTTCCTGCAGCGTAAGTGAAAACTGTCCGTCATCACCCGTGGAAACACCGTTCTGCGTATCCACCTGGATGACATTGGCCCCGGGCAGCGTTTCCCCGGTTTCGGCGTCATACACAGTACCGGAAACCGTTTGGGCTTCAACCGTTTGGATTGAAAATAGTGTTAATAGTAATGCAGTAAAAAAAGATTGAATCAAATATTTCATTGTTCCTCCTTTAAGTTATTAAAAGGAGGGACACTTGCGCAAAATGCTGATACAACGAATGGCATCAGGTTTCCCTACGCCGGTGTTAACCGGTTCAGGTTCTCAGGGTATGATCTCAGCCCGCTTTTGCAAGCACCCCCCAACCTTGGGTTTGTGGAGTGGAAGAAAATACGAGCCTTATATTTTGATTTCAACTAAATAATCACCGTAATTTATTACCTATATTGTTATAAAATTATACTGGTATTTTTGAATTACAATCGACCACTAAACCAACGCTAATTCCCTTACCGATGCGCACATCTTTTTTCCTTGTTTTAATCTCTATCCTATTTCTTGTTTCCTGCAACAGTTCGCAAGAGCCCGGCGCGGATCTTGTCACCGAAATCAACCCACAGGATATTCAGACGCATATTAGTTACCTGGCCCAAGACAGCCTGCGCGGACGGCAGGCCGGCACGCCGGGTGAAGCCATCGCCGCCCGCTACATTGCCGACTATTTTAAAACCTTTGGTCTCAAGCCCGCCGGCGAAGACAGCACCTATTACCAGCCGTTCACCATCAACATGGCTAACCTCAGCAATCCCCACAGCCAGGATACGTCCGCATCAGCCGACGATGAGCGCATTGCACGCAACGTGCTGGCCATGGTTGAAGGAACCGAGCACCCGGAGCAGTATATCGCTATCGGGGCCCATTACGACCATTTGGGCATGGGCGAATTTGGATCGCTTTACACACGCGATGATCCGCAAATCCACAACGGTGCCGATGACAACGCCTCGGGCACCAGCGGCATACTGGAACTGGCGCAGTATTTTGCCGAAAATCCGCCGCAAAAAAGCATCATTTTCATGGCCTTTTCGGGTGAAGAAATGGGCCTGCTGGGTTCGCAGCACTTTGTTGATAATCCCACCGTGCCCCTGGAAAATATTGAGGCGATGATTAACATGGATATGATCGGCCGCCTGAGCGATGGCAAACTGCTTATTTTTGGAACGGGAACCACCGATCGGTGGTCGGATATCATTACACAAGCCAACACCGATTCTCTTACTATACAAACCCAGCCCGACGGTACCGGCGCCAGCGATCACACTTCATTCTACAACAAACAAATTCCCGTTCTCCACTATTTTACCGATACCCACGCCGATTACCATCGCCCATCTGATGATGCTTCCTATATTAATTTTGAAGGCACCGACACTGTGGTGGAGCACGTTCGCAGACTTGTTCAGGCGGTAGATACGCTTGCCCAAAATCAGCTTGCGTTCACCGAAGCCCCGGGCTCACCCCAGCGCAATATGACTCTTGACGGACCCACCATGGGCGTAACTCCCGACTACGGATTTGACGGCACCGGCATGCGAATCACGGGTGTACGGTCTGACGGGCCGGCCGGTAATGCGGGGCTCCAAAGCGGCGATGTAATCATCCGGCTCAACAAAACCGAAGTGGGTGATATTTATGACTATATGGAAGTGCTTAATGATTTGAGCGAAGGACAGGAAACCACTGTCACTATTGTGCGGGACGGCGAAGAACAAACATTCAATATCACTTTTTAAACAATAGATGAGATTATGCGATATTTTTTGATTACTGCAATCACAGTGGCAGGTTTGTTCACGGCCTGCTCATCACCAGAGGAAACCGAACAGCAGGATAAAACTTCATACCAAGCCATATCTGCGCTGGGTGATACGCTTTATACCGCAGCACTCAACGACAGCACCCGGCAAGCATTTGAAGCAAATCTTAAAGAGGCTGAAGGCGAATACAATGCGAACCCCGATAGTGCCGAAGCCATAATTTGGTATGGGCGGCGCACCGCTTATTTGGGCAATTACCGTGAGGCCATCGATATTTTCAGCGAAGGTATTGATAAGCATCCCGATGACGCACGCTTCTACCGGCACCGCGGCCATCGCTATATTTCCACACGGAAGTTTGAGCAGGCCATCGCAGACCTGCAAAAAGCGGCCGAACTGATAAAAGGCACCGATGATCAAATTGAACCGGATGGGCTACCCAATGCCCAGAATGAGCCGCGAAGCACGCTCCACACCAATATCTGGTATCACCTGGGGCTGGCACATTACTTAAAAGGAAACTTTGAAAAATCAGTTGATGCATTCCAAAGTTGCCTCGATGCTTCCACCAATGACGACATGATGGTTGCATCTACCTACTGGCTGTACATGAGCCTGCGGCGCGCCGGTATGGATTTGCAGGCCGGGAACGTGCTGGAACCGATCAAAGATGATATGAATATCATCGAAAATGATTCCTATCACCAATTGCTCATGGTATTTAAGGGGGATTTTGAGGAAAAAACGCTACTTAATGATTCCGAAACACCGCTCGACAATGCTACTATTGGCTACGGGCTGGGCAACTGGCACTACATCAACGGACGTGAAAGCCGGGCTCAGGATCTTTTTCAACAGGTGTACAACGGGGAACGATGGAGTGCCTTTGGATACATCGCCGCCGAAACAGATTTAGAGCGCCTAAACTTTGAATCGTAATTAAAAAGATTAATTTCCAACCATAAATACGGCGTTACCAAAAAGCAGTTTGCCATTGTACCAAAAAGCGCGGAACAGCGGATTATCCACCATGTAAACCACCGATCCGCTGCCCATATTCTGCACGCCAAATGTAAGTGTGTTGGCCAACTCTTCTTTGGCTTCAAAACCGATAAACCCGCTTTGATGTGCATTTTCTTTGGTGACACCCACATTCCAGCCGTTATCAAGGTAGGCATAAGCATCGGTATCGAGCTTTAGGGTGAAGTATTCATCGCCGTAGCCAAAGGCCAGCGGATGCGTATTATCAAGGGTGACTTTAAAAATGGAGCCCGGATTAAAATCAGTGGCGCTTTCGCGTTGTCGCTGGCGGTATATTTCGAGCTTTTCCTGCTCGGTCTGTTCCACTTCTTCTTCACTTTCAGCAGTTTCTTTTTCTTTGAGCGCAAAACCGTCTTTGCCGGCCAGTACCCCATTGGCGCCCTGCAGTGCAATTAGCGTCCCACCATCGCGCACCCACGATTTGATGCGATTTAAGCCGTCCTCATCAAATGTATCACCATAGTATCCCGATGGCATAACCATTACGTCAAACTCTGCAAGATTTACGCCGCCAAAGTAATCAGTATCCAATAATGTAACCTGGGTACTCTATCTGCTGATCAAAAAAGTGCCACACTTCGCCCACCATGTTCGATGAGGTGCCGTCACCGGAAAGCAAGGCCACCCGCGGTTTTTCTATGATGGACACATTCGACGACCCAAAATCAGCTCCCGAGGTTACAAAACCGGTACCGGCCGCATGTAGCTGCTGATTGTGTTCGTTTGCTGTCTGCTGCACAATTTTATCGAATTCATCACCCATTTTGGTATTCCCATTGCGGGTGATGATGAGCGTACCTGCATTATATTCACGATTGTCAATCGTAAACGGTTCAGCCGCCCGCCGCACCAGCACGCCCTGGTTTAGCAATTGGGATAAAAATTTCACATCTGCCACGCTTTCCCACTCCGCTAAATAAGCGTACGGTTCTGAGGTAATGTTATTATCTACCGTTGGTGCTTGCCGCTCAGAGTCTTCGCCCTGCACGCGTTCTTCGGTAGCCAGCGCTTCAACGCCGTAGGCATACGGCAGCGCCCATGCGGTGATGTCGTACGTCAGTGAATCGCTGAGCTCAGGTTTGGGTTCAAATAATACGCGCGTGAGTACCGATTTCGGCTGATAGGCACTGACCAGAATATCGTTTTGGTTGAAGGAGATTTCGCCGGTGTCACCTTCGCGATAATTAAATCCATCGTAGGTGCCGCTGGTTCCAAGTCGCTGGTATTCAATTTGCTGGCGATCCAACAATTCAAGTAAGGCCTGCTGGTTGGCTGACGAATCTGCTTTGATCAGGTAGCTTTTATACGTGCCCACAGGGTTTTCGCGTGCAGACTGAAAATAGTTTTCAAATTCTTCAATCACTCTGTCGGCATTATTCGACGTCACTTCTACCGTGGAAAGCCCCGTGGTATGATGGTGCAGCAGGCGATCGTGCAGCGTTAGCGTGTCCCCCTCGGCCTTTATTACGCCCAAACCGGCAAATCCGCCTCCGCCTTGCTCATACGTCATGCCAATGGCGCCGTTAAAAATCGGGTAGGTATCGCCGTAGCTGGGGTAAAAAAGGTCGAACACTTCGCGCGTAAAATAGAGCCAGTTATTGCGGTCAAAATATTTGGCGTGATTTCTCCCGATGGTGTACTGAAACTGCTCTTGCCAGTCAGTGAT
>NNSL01000347.1 GCA_003123965.1 Balneolaceae bacterium SMO_bin1 | reverse complement strand
GCGGGTTCACGGAAATCGTCAACAATGATTGTGCCCGGCTCAATGCCAGTTACGGTTACACTGTCGCCGGCCTGGCTAAGCACCTGCACCTGCTGCATTGCGGCCACCGAATCGCGTATCACAAAAATATCGTTGTCGCGTACCAGCACATCCTGGTGAATGCGCAGCGCATTTTGGAACGTATTACCCCGAATGTTGCCCTCTACATAGGTACCGGGACGAAAGTTGCTGCCCGTCACCTTCATATAAATTTTAACGCTCTGGCTCGAGGGTTCAATTTTAGCATTTTTACGAGCTACCCGCGCCGTGATGCGACCGCGATCTTCTGCCTGGAAATTGAGCTGCACTTCATCACCAACCTGAATATACTGTGCCTGCTCGGCGGGAATGGATGCTTCTATTTCTACCGGCTCCAATTTGGTAAATTCACCCAGCCGCTGATTTGGCTGAACAAGCGCCCCCGGATCGACAAGACTTTCGGTTACGACTCCATCAAAGGGCGCGCGAATGGTAAATTTATTGAGCCGAACTTCCTGCTGGCGAATGTTTGAGTACGTGCTAAAAATATTGCGCCCGTTGAGGAACATGCGCAACTGCTCGTTTTCCACTTCAGGCAGCGGAGGTAGGGGCTGGGTAGCATCAAAATTTTGCAAATACTGTTGCCAATCACCAAGCGCATCGGGATAGTCAATACTGATATCCGGCATAGTGCGCGACAACAGCGACGAAAATTCGTAACGGGCGGCCTCAAGTTGCTGGCGTTGCTCGTCGTCATTCAGCGTTACAATAGGCTCCCCTTCCTGAAATGATGTTCCTGTTTTAAATGCCTTGCCGGTGGGCATCAGCCGACCGGTAACCTCAGAGTAAATATCGAATCGTACTTCGGGAATTACCCGGCCCGTAAATCGGATCCGGTTTACGACGGCATTAGGGCTGGCATTAATGGTGGGCACCCGAATTACTTCAACGGGTGGTTCCTGGCTGGCTTGTTCCGTTGAGTTTGTGACTAAAAACCATGCGACAACAATAGCAATAACTAAAATTACTATTCCGGCTATAACCGATACTTTTCGGCGATTCATCCAATAATTTATAATAATTGCGATTGAGATACTTCAACTAGGATAAGAAATATAACGTTCAGGCACAGAATTGGTGAGCGGGATTATAACAAGCATTTACAAAATTGTACCCGTACTGCCTCTGAACCTAAAGGTATTACTAAACGCTTACCGGCGTAATCCACCCAAATTCATCATCAACCTTGCCGGTTTGCATGCCGTAAATAGTATCATACAGTTTTTGCCCCAGCGCGCCGCGCTGCTCTTCATGAATAGTAATTACTTCTCCCTGATGACGTATGACCTCTACCGGTGAAATAACCGCTGCCGTGCCAGCACCAAATACCTCCTGCAGCGTACCGCTACGCGAGGCCTCCATCACTTCATCAATCGCCAGGCGCCGTTCTTCTACTTCAATTCCCCAGCTTTTGGCAAGTTTTATAACAGAATCGCGGGTTATACCGGGTAAAATGGTGCCCTCCAAGGGAGCAGTTACCAGCACATCATCAATGAGAAAAAAGATATTCATTGTTCCCACTTCTTCTACGTACTTGTGTTCAAAGGCATCGAGCCAGAGTACTTGATCAAAGCCCAATTTATCGGCCTTTTGAGCCGGATAGAAACTGCGTGCATAGTTGCCGGCAGTTTTCGCGTCACCCGTTCCGCCTTTTACCGCGCGCACATAATTTTTTGATGTGATTAACCGAACCGGACGATTATAGTACGAACCGACCGGTGAGGTAATAATATAGAACCGGTAAGAATTAGATACGCGCGATGCAATTATGGAATCCCAGGCACAAGCAAATGGCCTGATGTAAAGCGACTGCCCCTCCTCTTGTGGTACCCATTTTTTATCAAGTTTGATAAGCTTTTTAATTCCATCCATAAAAACATGCTCATCAACAACGGGTATGCACATGCGCTCGCATGATTTTACCATGCGCTCGTAATTTTTATCGGGTCGAAACAAGTTTACCGTTTCATCATCAACGTAATACGCCTTGGTACCCTCAAACACCGATTGTGCATAGTGTAGCGTATTAAGCGCCGGGGTAACTTCAATAGGTCCATATGGTTTAATTACCGGCTGCCCCCACGCGCCATTCTCGTATGTAACTTCCAGCATATGATCGGAAAAAATTCGGCCAAAGCCGGGATTTTCCAGATCCTCCTCCTGGATGCGGCTGTTATTTACTTTTTGTATTTCAAATTCTGATAAAGCTTCCATGGCGGTACATCAGGCGTTATTAATTCAGGCTTTAACTTAAAAACTTTTTTATTAACTAATTGATAAATCTCAACTAAAAAATAGCTGTTGTTATTATTTATTTATGACAAGACCCTCTCAAACTTAATAATTTTTGAATTAAGGGCTATAAATAAAATTTATTTTATGGCGAAAATCAAGTAATAAAACTGCTTAAAGGGGCTTTTCGTGTGGGTTTAACGATCATTATATTTGGGGCATGATTTTCACATTTTCAGGTTGATGAAATCGGCCTTTGCCTTCTTACCCTTTTAAAATCTAATTTCTGAAACACCCACATATACATGAACAAATTTCAACCTCTTTTTAAAGAGCTGAAACAAACGCCCGCCGGACCTTTTTTCAATCCATGGTTCGACCGGGATAAAGCCCACGATTGTAAGCCAGAAGCACCCGAAATTCGGCAAAAGCAGCTCAAAGCTTATTTGCGCGAAAGGTTGAACTCTGCAAAGTATCTTTTCATAGCAGAGGCACTGGGATACCAAGGCGGGCATTTCACGGGCATCGCTATGACTTCAGAACGGATTTTACTGGGCCACCATGAGCCTGTTCACGGTATCCCAGCGGCGGGCACGTTTCAAACCATTGAACGCCGGCGCACCAGCAAACCGGCACTGAACGCTAAAGGCATGTCTGAACCAACCGCCACCATCATGTGGAAAGCCATCCATAAACTGGGGGTCAATCCGTATGAAGTGGTACTCTGGAATGCTCTGGCCTGGCACCCCTATGATCCCGAGGCCGGACTATTAAGTAACCGCACACCCACCGATTCCGAACTTGAAAAAGGATTTCCGGCCCTTCGCGAATTTTTATCGCTGTTTCCCGGTCGCGAAATTATTGCTGTAGGACGCAAATGCGAACAGGTACTTGACGAGTTTGGTACAGGCTACATACCCGTTCGCCATCCGGCCAATGGCGGAGCTCCCAAATTTCGCCGCCAGTTTAGAGAAATCATAAATCAGAACCAACAGACATGAAAACACGCTGCCCGTGGTGCGAAAACACCTTTGAGGCTTATATAAAATATCACGATGAGGAGTGGAGCGTGCCCGTGCATGATGATAAAACTCATTTTGAGTTTCTGCTTCTTGAAAGCGCGCAAGCAGGTTTAAGCTGGAGCACTATTTTAAAAAAGCGCGAAGGCTATCGGCAGGCTTTTGATAATTTTGATATCAAAAAAGTTGCTCGCTTCGACGAAGCCAAAGTGCAAAAACTAATGCAAAATGAAGAAATTGTTCGGCACGAGCTTAAAATTCGTTCGGCTATCAGTAATGCGCAACATTTCATGGCGATTCAGAATGAATTTGGGAGTTTTGACAACTACATATGGCAATTTGTTGGTGGTAAACCCTTGCAAAATAATTGGGTAAGCATGGAGCAGGTGCCCGTCACTACGGTTACGTCGGATAAACTCTCAAAAGATCTCAAAAAAAGAGGGTTCAAATTCGTTGGCTCCACTATTATGTATGCATTTATGCAAGCTGTTGGACTCGTAAACGATCATATCACAAGCTGTTTCAGACATGAGCAGGTTAAAACCCTTGCAAATTAGCATTTTGCACTATAATCCCCTTAAGTATTTTGGCTTAATATAGTTAGACAATTTTTCTATTTTAGGCAGTTATATAAACTCAACTCATCATCTATAGGATTTTTCTGCTATGAAATCGATGTTTACCCTCAAAGAAGTAGGCGAAATGCTCGATATGTCTGTTTCTGAGGTAGAACAGGAAATTACCCAAGGGTACCTGAACTATTCATTTAAGGACGGCGGAAAGCGCGTAACGCTCTACGATTTGGAAAAATACATGGGAGCCGAGCAGGCTCAGAAAATCACCCGTAATTACATGAAAAGCGAAAACAAGCAACAGTAAAGGGCATATTCAGCCTATCTAAAGCTTCTTTTATACATTTTTTTGCATATCTGTAACATTTCGTTTTGAATCTCGTAGCCATAGAGCTAATAACTATATTCTTTAGGGTAAAACGGGACTACATCCTTTCCCGCAATTTCATACGATATTGTAAAACCCGTTTACAAGTTACATATTAATTCACCCTTAAATCTGAACAAAATAGACTAATGATGCTAAAGAAGACTGCTTATGCGTTGGGATTGCTACTACTTCTTTTGTTGCCTATGCAGCAAGGAGTGGCACAATCTCTGCAAAATTTTGAAGAAAAAGTTACGGAGTTTACCCTCGATAACGGATTGAAATTTATTGTGATTGAACGGCCAATTGCCCCGGTTGCCAGCATGGTAAGTTTCGTAGACGTGGGCGGGGCGGATGAACCGATGGGCCATACCGGCATTGCTCATATTTTTGAACATATGGCTTTTAAAGGAACCCCTAATATCGGAACCAACAACTGGGACGAAGAAGAGCCCCTGCTGGAAGAAATGGATGCTACTTACCAGCAATGGCTGGCCGAAAAATACAGCCCCCAGCCCGATTCAGCCCGCATGGAAAAGCTATGGAATGAGTTTCAGAATGTTCAGGGAGAAGCGAGCCAGTACGTAGTTAATAATGAATTCTCTCAGATTATTGAGCGTAACGGCGGTACAGGATTAAATGCCGGAACGGGCGCCGATCAAACCACCTACTTTTACAGCTTGCCGGAAAATAGAATTGAATTATGGTTCAGCCTTGAATCAGCCCGTTTTAAGGACCCGGTATTCCGCGAGTTTTACAAGGAGAAAGAGGTAGTGCGCGAAGAGCGGCGTATGCGTACGGAATCATCACCAACGGGACGTTTGATTGAAGAATTTCTGGCTGTGGCCTACACCTCTCACCCCTACGGCCGACCGGTAATTGGCTGGAGCTCAGACATCACCGCTACCACCATGGAAGATGCCCGCGAATTTTATCGAACCTATTACGTGCCCAGCAATATTACCATGGCTATTGCCGGCGACGTTGACCCCGACAATATTAAGCAGCTGGCCCAAACCTATTTCGGCGACTGGGAAGAAGCACCCGAACCACCTCCCGTTTACACCAAGGAGCGCGAGCAGCGCGGTGAACGCCGCTTTACAATTGAAGGACAATCGCAACCATTTTTCGTGATGGGCTATCATACCGTCAGCCAGGATCATCCCGATTTTAACGCATTGCAGCTCCTGGGAACGGTGCTTTCCGGCGGACGCACCTCTGTTCTTTACAAACGCATGGTTGAAGAAGAACAAACCGCCCTGCAAGTGGCCGCACTCAACGGCATACCCGGTGTTAAACACGAGTCGATGTTCCTCACCTTTGCCGTACCCAACCAAGGCGTGAGTGTTGATACACTTGAATCCACTATTCTGGAGGAAATTGAAAATGCCAAACAGGGTGAAATTGATCCCGATGCCCTCGACCGGGCCCGCACCAACGCGCGTGCCAGCCTTATCCGAAGCCTCGATTCCAACTCCGGCATTGCCCAATCGCTGGCTGCTGCTGAGGCACAACAAGGCGACTGGCGCAAGGTATTTACCAACCTTGAAGATTTACAAGAGGTAACGGTAGATGACCTGCAGCGCGTAGCCAACAAGTATTTGATCGAGAAAAACCGGACGGTAGGCGCCATTGTTAACGAACCCGCGGAGGATTCTGCCAATGCGTCTAACTAAATCAACCTCACTATTTTTGAAAGCCTTAACAATTACCATGATGAGACGATTAACCATACTGGCTGTAATCATGATGTTTGCAGCATCCGTAACACAGGCTCAGAAACAATACAACGAGATTGAGTTTCCCGAGCTAAACGAATTCAATCAACCGAATGTAGAAACCTTTACCACCGATAACGGCATCCAGTTCTTTTTGATTGAGGACGACGAACTGCCGCTTATTGATGTGAGCGTAAACGTGCGAACCGGCAGTGTGCTGGTGCCCGATGATAAAACGGGCCTTGCCTCCCTCACCGGGCAGGTTTTACGATCCGGCGGTTCCGAGCAATATCCCGCTGATTCACTGAACCAGCTGCTTGAAAACAATGCCGCAAACATGAGCACCGGCATCGGCTTTTCCTCGGGCGGAGCAAGCATGAATGTGCTGAAGGATGATTTTGACCAGATGCTGCCCGTATTTATCGACCTGCTGATGAATCCCGCTTTCCCCCAGGAAAAAGTAGATTTGGCTAAAACGCAGGCAAAATCAGGCATATCGCGCCGGAACGATAATCCCGGCCCAATTGCCAGTCGTGAATTTGACAAGCTCATTTACGGCGAAGATTCCGTTTACGGACGTACCCGTGAATATGCAACCATCAATAATATCACCCGCGAAGACATGGAGCAATTCCACAGCGAACATTTTACGGGCCAGAATATGATGGTTGGCGTTGTAGGCGATTTTGAGACCGAAGAAATGAAGGAAAAGCTGCAGTCGGCTTTCGGCAAAATTCCGGCCGGCGATGAAACAAATCTGAACTTTCCCGAGGTGGATTACGAGTACGAAAACACTATCAACCTTGTGGATAAACCGAACGTAAACCAGAGCACCGTTTATTTGGGTCACATCGGCGGCATGCGCGACAATCCCGATTACGCCAAGGTGCAGGTAATGAATAATGTACTAAGCGGTGGCTTTTCCGGGCGCCTGTTCCAAAAAGTGCGTACCGACTTAGGGCTGGCCTACTCCGTTGGCGGTCAATTTGGCATGGGCAATGTTTTCTACCCCGGCCAGTTTATTGTGCAGGTGCAAACCAAAACGGAAAGCACCGGAGAAGCTATTGATGCCATCATTGGAGAAATTAAGCGGCTGCAGAATGAGCCCATCACCAAAGAAGAGCTGCAGGATACCAAAGATCAGTTCCTCAATTCATTGGTATTCCGCAACACCAGTTATGACCAAATTTTGAGCCGCCGGATGAATAGGGAATACCTCGGGCTGCCCGAAGACAGCTTTGAAAAGTTTGTAGAAGGCGTGCGCAATACCACCATCGAAGACGTGCAAAATATGGCGCAAAAATACCTGCGCCCCAGACGACCTGCAGATTTTGGTGGTAGGCGATAAGTCCGCAATGGGCGACCAGCTGCAAAAGTATGGCGATGTCAACGAAATTGATATCAGCATTCCCCAACCGGGCACCA
>NNSL01000390.1 GCA_003123965.1 Balneolaceae bacterium SMO_bin1 | reverse complement strand
CATTCTTTATTACGCCATACGAATTTTTGCGCGGTTAGTATTAGCAAGCCAAATGTCTACTCATGGTCTTGCAGATTCTAAAAAGGCAATAAAAGGCAGTAAATATCACGTACCTTTGTTATCTCTAAATAACATGATATAATTGCAAAGAAATAGTAGCAAAATACGCAAGTAATTATATGATTAAGGATTTCCTGAAATTTATACAGCATGTGCGGGCCGGGTATCTGCTTTTTACCTCGCTATTAATTTTAGGGCTCTTCTTTGGCGCGTTCGAAATCATTCGAATTGTTTTCCTGGAAGACACCTCTGATGCGGCCATTCAGGCCTTGTACTTCAGCCGCGGGGTGATTGTATCGCTTTGCCTTGTAGCGTGGGCTGCGTGGACCGTATACAGCTACCGCGAGCTTTATCAGGAACAGCTGGATACCACCGAACAGCAGTATCGCGAAATCATCGAAAACTCGGCGGATGCTATTCTAACCCTCAATAATGATGATAAAATCACTTCCTGGAATCGTGGAGCAGAACAGATTTTTGGCTGGGACAGAGATGAAATAGTGGGTCAATCGGTGAAAGAAATTATCCCGGATATACTAATTGAACAGCGCGAACTGGAATGCCTGGAATTTGGCATGCACTACCGGGGCTATGTATCAAATTATCAGACCGAACGGCTCAACAAAGAGGGTAAGAAAATATTGGTAAACCTCACCGAATCGTTTATCAAAGATGAGGATGGAGAAATCGTCGGCAGGTCGCAGATTTTACGCGATCTAACCGACCTAAAAGTTTATGAAGAGCAGGCACAGCATTCTGAACGGCTGGCCACTGTTGGACACATGGCTGCAGGCGTAGCCCATGAGGTTGGCAATCCGCTGACTGCTATTTCATCGCTGGTGCAAGTTTGTCAACGCAAAACAGATGACCCTTTTGTACAAAATCAGCTCGCTAAAGTGCGCGATCATATTCAGCGAATCAATAAGATTGTGCGCGACTTGGTAGATTTTTCCAGACCCTCGAGCCTGGAAACCGAAATAATGGATTTAAACAAAATTGTGAGATCAGCCGTAGGCTTGCTAAAGCACGATGCCCGCTGCCGAGATGTAGATTTTAAGTTGCAGCTCGCACCCGATCTTCCCCGGTTAAAAGGTGTACCCGACCAGATTCATCAGGTGCTTGTTAATATTTTGCTAAATGCGGTAGACGCCATGAAAGACGTTGAAAATCCGTCTGTTACCATTGAATCTTGGAAAGAAAACAATTTTGTAAAAATAGCTATTACTGATGTAGGGCCCGGCATTTCGGAAGAGAACAAAAAACACATTTTTGAACCATTTTTCACAACCAAAGAAGTAGGCAGCGGTACGGGCCTGGGCCTGTCGGTAAGCCACGGCATTATTAATCAAATGGGCGGAACCATAAATGTAGACTCCCAGCCGAACGCGGGCGCTACGTTTACCATAGCCCTGCCCCTACAACAAAATCAAATAGAAGAATAGCATGATAGGATCTATTTTAATTGCTGACGACGAAGATGAAATACGCAATTCGCTCTCCATTGTGTTGCGCGAAGAGGGATTTCGCTGCGCCACCGCGCCCAACGGTACCACCGCCATTGAGGCTCTCAAGGATCACTCCTATGATATTTTAATAAGCGACCTTAAAATGCCCGGGGCCGATGGTATACAAGTACTGGAACAAGCACTGCAGCATTCGCCCGAAACTATGACTATAATCATCACCGCACATGCTACGGTTGAAACAGCCATACAGGCGCTGCGCAAGGGAGCGGCCGACTACATCATGAAGCCTCTGGACTTTGATGAGGTTATTTTACGCATTGAAAATTTACTGAAGCAGAAAAACCTCATCCAGGAAAATAAATACCTGCGCGAACAAATTGACCAGGAGTTCAACTTCAACCATATAATTGGCGAAAGCCCGGCAATGAAAGAGGTGTACCGCATGGTAAAACGGGTTAGCGACGCCACCAGCAATGTTCTTATTACCGGGCCCAGCGGTACAGGAAAAGAATTGGTGGCTCGTGCCATTCACTCTAACGGGCCGCGCTCATCTAAGCCTTTTATTGCTCTTAATTGCGGGGCCATTCCAAAAGACCTTGTGGAATCGGAGCTGTTTGGCCACCGCAAGGGTTCCTTTACCGGTGCCATTTCTGATAAGGACGGCGTTTTTGTAGCCGCGAATGAAGGGACGGTATTTTTGGATGAAATCGGGGAAATACCCCTAAACCAGCAGGTGAACTTGCTGCGGGTGATCCAGGAGCGGGAAGTGAAGCCTATCGGCTCTAATAAAATGGTGAGCTTTGACACACGCATTCTTGCGGCAACCAATAAAAACCTGGAAAAAGAGGTGGAACAAGGCAACTTCCGGGAAGACCTGTATTACCGGCTCAATGTAGTAGAAATTCCGCTGCCCACGCTGCAAGAACGCAAGGAAGATATACCGCTGCTGGCCCAGCACTTTTTGCAGAAATACAGCAAAGAACTCAACCGGCCCGTACAGGGTATTACCGGTGATGCAATGGGTGCGCTCATCTCATTTGACTGGAAAGGCCAGGTTCGGGAGCTGGAAAATATTATAGAACGTTCGGTTCTGCTTGGTGAGGGCGAATTTATTACTCTCGATGATTTACCGCAAAGTATCCGTGAAACCGAAGGCGTTGCAAACTATGATTCTGACTCTCTGGAGGATGCGGTTCAAACCTTTGAGAAGCATCATATCATGAGTATGCTTAAACGCACAGATGGGAATAAGGCCGAAGCTGCGCGCCTGCTGGGTATCGATCCATCCACCCTGTACCGCAAAATGGAGCGCTACGGAATTAATCAATAAATAGAAAAAGGGGACCCCTGCTGGCAGCCCCCTTTTGGCAAAATTGAATTTTAGGTAATTATCTAAGCAGACTTTTGTTTGGTTTTGCAGGTGCTTAGGCCAAACGGCGCATACAGCGGACAAAAACTAACCGTGCTTGTCAACAAAAATACTGCAGACACTACAACCAGCGCAATGCCCAGCCCGCCAGTTACAACTCCGGTCAGATAAAGCGCAAGCATTGCCAGCGCCAGTACACTGCGTATTATTCGATCATTGCTTCCCATATTTGCTTTCATAATAGGCTCGATTGGTTATGATTAATATTTAACTGTCGTGAGGCACTTCTTCCAGATCCGGCTTTACGGTTAACACCGGCAGCTTTACGTGTCGTGCTACTTTTTCGGTTGTAGAACCAAGAAATACGTGCGCCAATCCACTGCGTCCATGTGTGGTCATCACAATCATATCAGCATTTTCATTTGCATAATCTGTAATGGATCGGTGGGCAGATATATCTCGCGCAATCACCATCTCCATATTAATAGTAGCGTTTGAAGCGCCTTCGTGGTAAATCAGCTGGCTCTCATAATCTTCGCCTCTGCGGAGCTCAATTTTATCCCACGTGTGCTCAAAAAACTCCTCCATGGCATCATAAATAACATCACGGATATTCTCTTTATCCGACTTGTACGGATTTTTCTCTCTGCTCTCACCCGCGGTTCCATACAACTCCTGCACGTGAAACAGTGTAATAGAAGCATCAAAGGTTAGAGCGACAGATACGGCCAGCGGCAGCGCCTTAAGCGATAGCTGCGAGCCATCGGTTGGCAGCAATACATTGCTGATAGTGTCTAAACTCGACTTGCGGGTTGAGAGCACCGGCACGCTTGAATAGCGTATCACCTTCTCGGCAACACTGCCAATCAGAAAATTCGATTCGTGTTCTCCCAGCGTAGCCATCAACACAAGATCATAGTCCCCTTCTTCGGCATATTTTGCGATAGCACGCGAGGGCTTGGGGGCAATGCGCACTACGCTTTCACCACGGTTTTGAGGCTGCAGGTACTCCTCCAGAAGCTTGTTTACCTTATGAGAGGCCTGTTTTTGCAGCTGGGGATATAAATCCTCTTCTGTTTTCAGCGGCACGCTTAGCTTCGCAATACTCTTATTAAAATAGTGAAGTGTTTGTATCACATGGATAAAATCCACAGTTGCTCCAAATCGCTCAGCCAGCTTCTGGGCCATATTGTAGGCGGCGGTAGAATGATCCGAGAAGTCAGTTGGTACTAATATCTTTTTAATGGTAAACATAGTTTCTGAGGTTATTCGTTAATATTTATTCCGATGCATTTTTCAACCGCACCGTAACATCAAAGTGAACCGTTAGCTCACTGCTTGCTTTAATCAATCCAAACATGGCGGTAGGCGGCTCAATGTCGTAAGTGTCCATGCTGATCTTTTTGTTTCCTTTTACGCGAAACCGATCTTCACTGAGTAGCCGCCCCTGCACCAGCACATCCGTGGTATCTTTGACACCGGCAATTTCGAGCACGCCGGTTGTTTTGATGTTCATCCAGTCGCCACTCTGCTCGGCCGAGGTTTGAGCGCTTTCAATCAAATCAGCCGAAAGCAATTGATAGTATATCGAGTGGTGGCGCTCTGCTTTCAGGGCTTCATACATATCTTTATTCATGGCCCGCTTTCCGCACTCCAGCGATTTAACCGGAATGCTTACCTTAATGGCAACCGCGCCGTGCCCCTTTATGTTTTCCTGCGGAGCGCTGGCGTTTTCAATATTGCCATTGCCGGAAAGCTGCTGAGCCTTGCAGGTGTAATTCACCACACTGGCAGAACCCTCAATCCACAATTGGCCGCCCTGCTCAATTTGTATGGCGCCCTGGGGGGTGATTTGAGCACTGGCCGACTGCCCCATTAAACTCAGTACTACAATAATACCAACAGCCACTGCAAGTAACGGAGACATTATTGCGTGGCTATTGGGCTGATATGTTAGAACTGTACGGAGCATTATTGAATAGCTGCGGATTATTGATTGACTAAGATATTGAACACGATTTCCACTTCTTCGCCGCTTTTAATGGCACCAAACATGGCAGAAGGGGGGTCAACATCGTAATCTTTCATATTCAAGCTATAGCTTCCTTCAAAGCGGAAACTGTTGGCATCAACCCGTGTAGCATTTACAGGGAAGGTTACTTCTTTAGAATTACCGGCAACAGTTAGTGTTCCCGTAGCTTGCAGCGTAAACGATTCGGATGTAGCATCGGCGCCGTTCAGCTCTGTAGATTGTAGCTCAAACATAATTTGCGGGTGGTCGTCTTCTTTAAGTGCGCCGTAAATTTTTCGGTTCATTCCGCCTTTGCCACTTTCAATGGATTCAACGGGAACGGTTATTGAAAAACTCTCAACAGGACTACTCAAGGTTTCCTGTTCCAGCTGTCCGGGGGCAAGCTGCATATTCACGTTCATCTGCTCCACGGTAGCTTCCCAATCGTGGATGGAAGACGTTCCTTTAATTACCATAGTGCTGCTTTCATCGAGCGAATAGCTGGACGATTGCGCGCTCACCATGGCGGGTACTAAAAATATAAGCAAGGTTACTGCTAAACTGTACATTGAAGTTTTCATAATAATTAAGGTTAGATTCAAGATTAATGTCTTTGCTATTACTATTGCAACTGCTATTCCAAAACGACAATAATCTGATTTTTTTCTTCTGATGTGCGTGCTATCGCACTTTCAACAATACTGAGGCCGCTTTCTATGGGTCGTTAACTAAAGGCTTATTAACTAGCTATCCTTTTAACGTTGCAGTTGTGCATCGTACAGCCTCAGCACTATTGCACGATTGCAACGGCCCCATAGCCGTAAAATTTCACTTTAAAATATAAAATACTCTTAAGGTGCTTGTAAACGCCATGCGGGCTCGCTGGCAAAGAAAAACAGATGCTGAAGCGTCTTTGGTATCACTATTGCAATATTAATACCTGTAACAAATAACAACTCCTATCAGCGCTACTCTGATGAACAGGGAAATTACCGACATTCCAATGATTTTACTGGCCGAGCCCGAAGAGGCGATCCGCGAATCAATTGAAATGATTTTGATTGATGAAGGCTACGACTGCCACCCGGTAAGCCATACCCGAGCGCTCATGCAGGCCATCAGCATTCACAACTCCGACCTTATTATTGCTGATGTTGGCATGATCTACGATAGCATTGAAGAAATTTTGGACGCCCAAAAGAAGTACAGCGATTTCCCGCCCTTCCTGGTTACGCTTTCGTACGAGCAAGTACGAGATATGCTATACCTGATGAAATTTGGCATCACTGAATATCTCATCAAGCCCTTTCCATTTGATGAAATGACCAGTCGAATTCGCAAAATTCTGGACGAGCAGCCCTCCCGTCATCTAAGCTAAAATCCTTTTCGGTACTTTTTGCAGCTGCCACCATCCAGTGCTATATCTTTTAAATGTATTATAAACCTATCTGTTGCTAACGTTTAGCAAACCACTGCAGTTAAACACCAATTCTTGCCCATAAAAAAAGCGGTACCGCCTGTTACAGCAGTACCGCCTTGGGTATTAAACTTTTCAGGACTTGCCTGTAAAAGCTATGCTTAGAAACTAACTACCGCTTCAATCACGAGGCCATTAAATTCGGCGCCGTCGTAGAGTGATTCCTGGAACCCATCACCATCATAGTTCTGTGTTACATACTCAACTTTAGTAAGCACGTTTTTGGTCATGAACCAGCCACCGCCAATGTTGAAGCGATCAATCTCGATATCACCGTTCAGTGATTCGCCTTCAACCAAGTTATAGCGGCCGCCCAGGTAGAAATCCTCATTGGCACCAAATCGGTAGAGCAGCTCTGCACCATACTGGTTAAAAGTACGTCGGTCGCTTTCAGTCTCGATTTTACCGCTGGTATTTTCGTAGACGCCGTAGAATTCCAGTCCGCCAAACTGAACAAACGGGTTGATCATGAAGGCAGTCATTTCACCTGCAGCTGGAGCAGCACCACGGCCCGGCGTAAAGGTAGGAGCAAAGCGGCCGCTGCGGAAGTTGCCTTCCTCAATCACATCGTAGTACCGCGAACCGGCACGGTCACCCGTGTAGAGATAGATAGATGAAGACTGGCTGATGTCTAAGACAGAAGCCATCAACCGGAAACGGCGGTCTTCTCCGAATTCGGTATCAATACCCACTTTGCCGTATACAGTAGGCTTGGTTTTAATTGCAGATTCGGTAACGCTCTGGTTTAACTTACCATTGCTCATACCAAACATTGCCATTAAACCGCCTTCGGTGTAGTAATAAATTTCACCGGCTACCTCTGTGGTAAAGGAGTCCATAATGTAGTTACCTACAAACGGGTTGTGAATCGCAAATGCGTTATCTGTTCGACGGAAGTGATTATCACCGTAGTTCAGCTCCATGTGACCCACTTTAAATCGCAGATTATCCATCAGATCAGAAGCAAACCCTTCTCGAATGAAAGTCAAGGCGATCAATTTGCAGATATCCGCCTTTTACCCACGCTTCAGGGT
>NNSL01000403.1 GCA_003123965.1 Balneolaceae bacterium SMO_bin1 | reverse complement strand
CGCGTATGCTCCGGTTAATGGTGAACTTTCTGGATGATTACATGCCCGTTATTGAAGGCTCTGAGATAAACGATGATCCGTTTAACCCGGTGTCTAAGTTCGCTCGTGATTTGGTAGAAGAAAAAAGGCGATGATACTCCCATACGCTGGGTCCCGCGCTCGCAGCGATATGGAGAAAAACTGGCTACGCCTGATACTACCGTCGCTGATTTGATCGGCGATTTAGATCCTATTAAAGCAGCCACTCAAAAGCGGACCTTGGCCGACGAAAATGTAATTAACTTTGGCTTGGTGCCGCGAACTAACCGCGGGATTTTTGCGATCAATGAGCTGCCCGATCTGCAGCCACGCATTCAAGTAGCTCTGCTTAATATTATGCAGGAACGCGATATTCAGATCCGTGGGTTTGATGTGCGCATACCGCTTGATGTTGCCATGGTATTTTCAGCAAACCCTGAGGATTATACCAATCGCGGTAACATTATTACGCCGCTCAAAGATCGCATTGACTCCCAAATTATGACCCATTACCCGAAAGATATTTCTATTGGGATGAATATTACCAGGCAGGAGGCGTGGGCAGCACGAGATGAGTCGATCGAGGTTCATGTACCGGATATCATTCGTGAAATAATTGAGCAAGCGGCGTTCGAAGCCCGCGATTCGGAATATATCGATCAAAAAAGTGGGGTATCCGCCCGGCTGACAATTACAGCTATGGAACAGCTGGTGTCATCGGCCGAGCGGCGCGCAATTGTGAATGGAGAATCCAAGGCGGTAGCACGTATCACCGATGTTTATCACGTTGTGCCGGCACTTACGGGCAAACTTGAACTGGTTTACGAAGGCGAACAGGAGGGAGCTATTAATGTAGCTAAACACATGTTGGGACTGGCCATCAAAAAAGCGGTTTGTAAGCAATTTTCCTGATCCGCAGAAGCAAAAAAAGCAGGAAGAAGACAATGCCTATCAGTCAGTATTAGACTGGTTCGCCGACGGCAACTCACTTGAAATTGATGATAAAATGAGCCGCGATGCGTATGCTACGGCTTTGAACAGTGTGAATGGGCTGAAGCAATTTGTGCAGCAGTATCAGCCTGATTTAAACGAGGAAGAAACCCTAACCATGATGGATACCGTTATTGAGGGACTGCATCAACATTCAATGCTTGGTAAAGAAGACAAGCAAACAGCGCGTACCTATAGCGATATGCTCGGTAGTATGCTGGGGTCGGTTGGAGACCTGGATGACTTCAGCGATTTAGATCAGTAATTAATTGAAAATAGATTACGATAGCCGTATATTTGCGCTCTAATAATGATCAAATAAAGAATTAGAAAAATGAAAGACGGAATTCATCCTGAATACAAGGAAATTACAGTTGTGCTGAGCGACGGTACAGAATTCACAACGCGCAGTACCATGAACACGAACGACGGCGTATATAAAAGCGAGGTAGATTCAAAAAATCACCCTTTCTATACCGATAATCTGAAGCTTCAGAAAAAAGCTGACCGCATCGACCGTTTCAACAAGCGATACGGAAAAGACAACTAAGCGTTTTACACTTATCTATTTAATTACGAATTGCCAGGCCGCGTGCTTGGCAATTTGTGTTTATGGGATTTGCTATGAACTTGTATTCTTTTACTGTAGGCCCATTTGCCGAGAACACCTATTTGTTGATTAACAATGAAGACGCTCTCGTTGTTGATCCGGGCTTTAATGAGCAGTCAGAATTTAATGCCTTTCAACAAAAGCTCGATGAAGCCGGGGCCACGCTTAAAGCAGTATTGTTAACGCACGCGCACGTAGATCATGTGCTGGGCTTGCATCGCGTGCTTGAGGCGTACGAGGTTCCGGTATATTTGAACGACACCGATCGACATCTGTGGAATAATTTTGCTTCACAGGCCCAAATGTTCGGGTTTCGTGTAAATGGTTTCGATTTTGAACCCGAAAATTTGCCGGTACAAAAAAATTGGCAAATTGCTTCTTTTACATTTGACGTACGATATACACCCGGCCACGCACCTGATCATGTTTCGCTATACAATGAAGAAAATGATATCGTAATTGCCGGTGATGCCCTTTTTCGAGAAGGAGTGGGCCGCACAGATTTATACAAGGGCAGTATGGATGTGCTGAAAAAATCAATTCGCGAGCAATTATTTTCCCTGCCGGAAAGTACCACCGTTTACCCGGGACATGGTCCTAAAACAACTATTGGACACGAAAAAACTGCTAACCCGTTTGTGCGGGCCTAAGATGAATCTTTGTCTTTCTGTATTTTTTTGAGCCGTTCAATTTCTCCATCGTAATACTCACGTTTTCCCTGGCGACGTTTTTTTAGTTTCCCATAGGTATTGATTGCGGCTTCTATTTTCCCCTGCTGCTCATGAATCTTTGCCAGCGTCTCTGATACAATATTATCAACATCATCATAATCAGTGGTGTCGTGATTGCCCGTTTTGGAGCCCGAAGCCTCGTTTTTATTAATGCGCTTAGATTCCATTGCCGATAGCCGTTCGATAAGCTTATTCAAATCTGTAATTGGGTCGGCGCCGGAGGCTGCGATAGACTTTTTCGGTTGGCTGCGCTTGTTTGATTGAGATTGCCAAGCGTTAAAGAGTTCGGGGTGAGAGAAATAGTAGTGCACTTTGTTAAAAAACGGGCTGCCGGGGGCAAAGGTTTTGGCTTTCAAGGCACAATCTAGTGCCTTGTCATTTTCTTCTCGCTGATGATAAAACCAACCGAGCAAAAAATACGCTACGGGATCGGGTCCGCGTTTGGAAAGCTGCTTTTTTAGTCTGCGAATTGTTTTTTCCGGTGCAGATTCAAATTGTACCAAATAGGTAGCAAGCGATTCCGGTATGGCAAAGGGAAGGTCTTGCATATCTTATTGATTCGTATACTGGCTGTTAGGTGAATGTGTGAATTCTATTTGATCAGTTACCATCCGCTTACGGCATCGTTAAACATATTATTCGCAATTTGCTCAAGAGCTTCTTGAGCGGCATTATTTTCACCCTCAATTGGATTCTCGTTGGGGTCATAGGTTGATGAGCCCTGGAATGTTTTTGTCCACTCGGCTTCCTCTTGGTCAACATATTGAAAAGTGCCTTGCACCTGAATTTGCACTCTATTCTGGTCGGCTTGCTCATCACCGGTAACGCTGAAGGGGGAATCATTGTAAGATACAATGGCACCTTCTAAAACGGCATCGGCGTTGCCCTGATTGCTGGCAAGCTGCAGACGACTCTGATTTACAAAACGGTTTATGAGAGCTTCATTAAGCCGATCACTGAGGTTCGCAACATCACCCGAAGACTGATCTGCAAAAAATGGAATGTAAATGGTATTGACGCCCTCGGGAATTGAAGTGCCGGTGAAACTGTATGAAACGCAGCCCGTCAGCAAAAAAGAAGATAGTACTAGGCACAAAAATCGAGTAAATATGGTCTGCTTAAATAATGGCTTCATGATGCTATTGCAACCCATATTGATCAAGTTTGCGATATAGGGTGCGCTCGCTTATACCCAGTGCTTCTGATGCTTTTCGCCGGTTACCGTCAAACTTTTCGAGGGACTGCTCGATCAAAAATTGCTCGGTTTTTTCTATGGATGGAATGGTATCGCCCTGGAATAACTCACTAAAAATTTCACTTGCTTTATCTTGCTCATCCTCTTCAATATTAGCCTCGGTGTAGGAGGGCGCATCCTTTGAATTATTGGCTGAGGGGGTAGGCTGCGGTTCCACATCAAGATTGAAGTCTTCAATGTCATTGTTCTGTACTTCATCCTGAATGTTTTTGGGAAGCGCTTTCATGTTGCCTCCCGAGAAGGTTGAGTACAGAAAAGTGCCCAGCATTTTCTTTAAATCGCCCATATCATTTCTCAGCTCAACCAACGCTTTGTAAATAAGTTCTTGGTCGCCTTGGCCAAAAGATTCCCCGGTTTGTTCCTGTTTTTTTTCTTTGTCTTTAAGCAATACAGGAAGGTTGTCTGCAGAACCAGTATGCTGTCGTCCCTTTAAATACTTTCGCAGCGTGTCTGTATCAATAAACTGCGATTTTTCGAGCACTACCAGTTGCTCGGCTACGTTGCGAAGTTCGCGAACGTTACCAGGCCAGCGGTAGGAAGCCAGCAGCTCTTTAGCATCATCAGAAAAACCTTTGAATACCGAATCGTACTTGGCTGAAAACTCGGTTACAAACTTTCGAAAAATGGGCATTACATCATCGGGCCGCTCGCGCAGGGGTGGAAGTTTAATTTTTACCGTATCAAGCCGGTAATATAGGTCTTCGCGGAATGAACCGTCCTGCACATGCTCCCAAAGATTCTTGTTCGTGGCCGCAATTACGCGCACGTCGGTTTCCCGAACCTGGCTGGAACCTACACGGAAATATTCCCCTGATTCCAGTACACGCAGCAGTTTAACTTGCACATTTTTGGGCGTATCACCGATTTCATCGAGAAAAATGGTGCCGCCGTTGGCCTTCTCAAAATAGCCCTCGCGCGATTCATGAGCACCGGTAAACGATCCTTTTTCGTGGCCGAACAGTTCGCTTTCGATGATACCCTCGGGAATAGCGCCACAGTTTACAATCACCAGATCGTTGTGTTTGCGCTGGCTGACCCCATGAATAGCCCTGGCAGTAATATCTTTGCCAACGCCGCTTTCGCCCTGCAGCAGAATAGTAATATCGGTTTGGGCCACCTGCATAACCTTATCAACAACCTGTTTAATGGCAGTGGATTCACCAATAATGCCAAACCGTTCCTGAAATGCTTCGCGATCCATACTTAGAGACTCTAAAGGGCTTTACAATACTTTTTTCGTAATCCTAAAAGTAACAAAATGGCAGATAGATACATAACTGAAATCGGGTTGATGGTTTAAATAAAATGAGCCTATAGCGGGTTCAACACGGAAATATGGCTTTGCATAGGCTCTCCATTTTTTATCTTTATGGCGTTTAATATGATTTTAATAAGTGAAAACGCATGCATATTACCGATAGAATCAAGTCGCGATTTAAGATTCTATACAACGAAGAAAAAGCCCCCGAGCTACTAGAGAGGTTACAGAACGTGGTTTCTTCTTATGGGTTCACCCTTGCTAAATCACCCGAAGTACGAAACGGTTGGGATGAGCACGACACAGTATTGATCACGTATGGCGATGTTATCCAAGACGATGAAGAAACACCACGCCTGCAGCTTCTTGCAAAATTTCTTGATCACTACCTGAAAGACGTTTTATCTACGGTTCATATTTTACCGTTTTTTCCAAGCTCGTCCGATGCGGGATTTTCGGTCATAGATTACAAAAAGGTTCGTGATGATCTCGGGGACTGGGATGATATTGAAAGCCTGACTGAACAGTATCAGTTAATGGCCGATTTGGTCATAAATCACACTTCGCGCTACAGCCGTTGGTTTGAAAACTACGAAATGGGTGAATCACCAGGGCAGGATTACTTCATTGAGGTTGAACCCGGTACCGATTTATCAAAGGTTACGCGCCCGCGCAGCTCACCGCTGGTAACAACGGTGCAAACCGAGCAGGGCCTGCGCCATATATGGACTACATTCAGTGATGACCAAGTTGATCTGGATTTTTCCAACCCCGATGTACTGTTCGAATTTCTGGATATTTTCCTGTTTTACTATTCCAAGGGCATAAGCATAATCCGGCTCGATGCCATCGCATATTTATGGAAGGAAATCGGTACTAAATCCATCCACTTGGAGGAAACACACCAAGTGGTAAAGCTTTTTCGGGATGTGGTTGAGTGCGTTGATCCTGACATCACGCTGATTACCGAAACCAATGTGCCGTTTGAAGAAAACATCAGCTATTTTGGTGATCAGGATGAGGCTCACATGATTTATCAATTTAGCTTGCCGCCGCTTTTGCTGCACGCTATTCTCACAGAAAACGCGCAGTATCTTAGTCGCTGGGCGGCTGACTTACCCGAGCTGCCCGAAGATTGCACTTATTTTAATTTTACAGCTTCACATGATGGTATTGGCGTGCGACCAATAGAAGGTTTAGTGCCCGATGAGGAAATTGATTTTTTACTCAAAAGCACAAAAAATCGCGGCGGCTTTGTGTCCTATAAACAAAACGCTGACGGAACCGAAAATCCGTATGAGCTGAATATTTCGTATTTCGACATTTTTGAAGATCCGGGACAGCCGCGCACCGATCTGCAAAAGAAAAAGTTTATGTGCTCGCAAATTATTGCGCTGAGCCTGAAAGGTGTACCCGGCATTTACTTTCATAATTTTATGGCCACTAAAAACAACCTGGATGGCGTGCTCGAAACCGGAACCAAGCGAGATATAAACCGAAGGGAGTGGCAATGGGATGAACTTATTGACCTGATCGAGGACCCTGAGCGCATTAACTATGAGGTTTTTAATGAATATCGCGCCATTTTGGCCAAACGTATAGAGCAGCGAGCGTTTCATCCTTCAGCAAAACAAGAGGTGCTGGAGATAGGTGATAAAATTTTCGCTTTTTTGAGAACGGCACCCAAAAGTGATCAGCAAATACTAGTGCTTTGTAATGTATCGGGCGATGAGTTAAGAATTGGCCGAGATGAAATTGGTGAAATCAAGATCTCTGATGACGGGCTCAAAGATCTGGTCTCTGAAAAAACGTATTTACGGATGGGAGTTTAAGCTTGAAACCGTATCAAGTAGTTTGGGCAGAATTATAAACGCCTGTTAAAAAATGCATTCCGAGATTTGATGCAGTTCGTCAATAATTAAGTCAGGTTTATTTTCGGGTTTTCTTAAGTCCTTTTGCTCGTGGCGCAGGGAACGTCGATCACCAACATACAGAGCTGTTTTCATATTAAGCTGTTGAGCTGGGATCACATCTTTAAACAAATCATTGCCAACGTACAGTACATTCTCGGGGCCAAATGCTTTTGTTTGAAGCTCATCGGTAAATGAGCGGTAAAATGCCAGGGAGGGTTTTTTTATGCCCTGCTTATACGACCATTTTTGCAGCTCTTCTTCGAAACCGAATTCACTTGGCGAAACACCAATGAGTGCTTCAAAAGCAAGAGGCGTGTAAAATTGTGAGTTTGAGATGATACCCAGCGCCAGTCCGGAATTGAGCAGTTGATTCAAGATGGATGCAAGGTTGGGAACCGGCCAAATTTTATTTGCCATAAATTCAAATTCAACGGCGAAGCGTATGGCTTTTTCTTGTGTAATTGGACCGTCAATCAAGTTGAGTTGCTCGAGTGATACCAGCACTTTCTGCCAAATATCAATCAAATTTGGTTCTGGATACTCAATTCCTTCAGCCTTGCGTTGCTCTATGGTGCGATCGATAGATTTTTCAAACTGTTGGACGCCGGTTTTGCCAATTGTTGGATCACTGTATCCTATGCCAGAATTGGTGAGCGCTTTTTCAAAGATGGGGGCGTATGCCGTATTTTGCTCTTCATCTACTCCAATATCACCTACGCCAGAAATAAACATGGTGCCATAA
>NNSL01000167.1 GCA_003123965.1 Balneolaceae bacterium SMO_bin1 | reverse complement strand
AGCCGCAGGGTGCAATCGATGCAACCAAAAAAAACATCACCCCGGATGCTCGCTTTCTCATCAACCGAGAAAGTGGAGCGGGGAGCCTATGTGCACGATCAACATATTATTCTCAAATTTAATGATGAGGAAGAACAACTCATGCCTATAAGCGAAGTCAGCCTTCAGGGAACACACAATTTAAATAACAGCCTGGCCACCGTTCTGGCGGCCCGCGCATCCGAAATCAAAAACGAGGTGATTCGCGAAAGTCTGCGCACATTCGAAGGTGTGGAACACCGGCTGGAGCACGTGCGCACCGTTGATGGCGTGAAGTACATCAACGACAGCAAGGCCACCAACATCAACGCTGTTTGGTACGCTTTGGACAGTTATAACGTACCGATGGCGCTCATTTTGGGCGGCCGGGATAAAGGCAATGATTATTCCGAGCTCATTGATCAGATTCGTGAAAAGGTGCACACCATCATCGCTATCGGTGAAGCGCGTCCGCTCATTGAGGAGCAGCTCAAAACCGTAGTTCCGCGAATTTGAAACGGCCGACACCATGAGTCAGGCCGTGCGGATTGGCAAAAAGTACACCAAGCGCGGCGAAATTGTATTGATGAGCCCCGCCTGCTCCTCATTTGATATGTACGACAACTACGAGCACCGCGGCAATGAATTTAAACGCATTGTAAACGGACTTTAAGACTGAACCTTTAACGCAAAACATGCTGTATACAACGCCAAATAAAAAGATTTCATCCATCATGGGCACCGGGCCCGATGAGATTGATACGCCCAAACAGGGCAGCGATCGCGTGCTGCTCATTTCGGTGATTGCACTGATGGTGCTTGGTATACTGGCGGTTTATTCAGCCATTGCATACTTCGCCGAGAGCAACCAAACTACGGCCTTCAGCTTGGTAACGGGCCACATGATGAAGCTGGCTATTGCTTTTGCCGTGATGCTGATTGCCTCCAAGTTCGACTATCACTCGGTAGCCCGGCTCAGTCACTTTGCCATGATAGTAAGCTGGATACTTCTCATAGCCGTGCTGATATTCGGTGATGAAGTATTTGGAGCACGGCGCTCGCTCAGCATTGGCGGATTTTCTTTTCAACCGGCCTCTTTTGCCGCTGTCTCACTACTTGTTCATGTGTCTGTTTTACTGGCCGAAAAACAAGAGTATATCAAAGATTTTAAGAAAGCCTTTATGCCCATCATGTTTTGGGTAGTCATTACCTGTGGACTTATAGGCCTGCAAGACTTTAGCAGCGCGGCCATTTTAATGATGATGTGCATGCTGGTGATGTTTGTAGGGCGTATTAGCACGCTGCAGTTAGGAGCTCTTGTACTAATTGGCGCCATTGGCGCAGCAGGACTCATTGCTTCATCAGCCGAGCGCCAGAGCCGTATTGACGAATACATCACGCAAATTACCAGCATCAACAGCTCGGAATTTAATGTTGAGGAGGGCTACCAAGCCCAGCAGGCGCATATTGCAATTGCCCAGGGCGAAATTTTTGGCGTGGGCATGGGTAAAAGCACGCAACGCGATTTCCTGCCGGCCCCCTATAACGATTTCATTTTTGCCATCATAGCCGAAGAGTATGGCCTGATGGGTTCAGTTGTAGTGATCTTTTTGTTCACTCTCATTTTATTTCGCGGCATTGCTATCATTGCCAAAAATGCACCCGATACCGTAGGTACGCTCTTGGCAGTGGGCTGTACGCTAATCATCACCTTGTACGGCTTTGTGAATGCAGGGGTAGCCAGTGGGTTGCTTCCGGTTACGGGACTGCCCATGCCGTTTGTAAGCTACGGAGGCTCAAGCATGGTATTTGCCGGGCTGATGGTGGGTATTTTGCTCAATATTTCGAAACACAGCACCAAAAAACGAGCGGTGTTTTATGCGTAAACAATCAACAAATATAGCGGCCAAACCACTGCGCGTGCTCATTGCGGCGGGCGGTACCGGAGGACACGTGTACCCTGCTATTGCCATTGCTGATGCGCTAAAAGAGCTTGATGCTAATGTTAAGATCAAATTTGTGGGCACGAAATCGCACATGGAATGGGAGGCGGTGCCCAAAGCCGGCTATGATATTGTGAGCATTTGGATAAGCGGGTTTCACCGGCGACTGACGCCTAAAAACTTGCTCTTTCCACTTAAACTGGTGACCAGCATAGTTCAAAGCTTCAGCATAATTTCCTCTTTTAAGCCCGATGCTATGATTGCCTGCGGCGGTTATGCTGCAGGTCCTATTGGATGGGTAGCCGCTAAACGAAATGTGCCGCTGTTCATACAGGAGCAGAACAGCTATCCGGGGGTGACAAACCGAATGCTGGCAAAAAATGCTGAAACGATATTTACCGCATTTAAAGATGCTGATCACTATTTCCCGCTTGGTAAGACGGAGCTGGCTGGTAATCCCACACGTAAAACGCTGACGGATGTAAACGAGCAAGATGCCTATGAGCATTTTGGGTTCAACCCGGAAAAACCAACGCTCTTAATTCTTGGCGGCAGCGGCGGTGCGCGAAGCATCAATGAAGCAATGGTCGCAAATATTAAACAGCTGCACGATGAGCTGGAATTGCAAATTATCTGGCAGTGCGGCCAACGCTATTACGATAAGCTGCAAACTGAAATAGATACCGAACGATTTGACAATTTACGGCTGGTTGATTTTCTCCATCACATGCCGCAGGCCTATGCTGTGGCTGACGTCGTAGTGAGCCGTGCCGGGGCACTGTCATGTTCCGAACTGGCCTTAACAGGCAACGCCAGTATTTTGATACCGTCGCCCAATGTTGCCGGCGATCACCAGACCAAAAACGCGCAGTCTATGACCGAAGGCGGCGCAGCCCGATTGCTAAAGGATGGAGACGCGTCAGATCTCCTGCCAAAACTTGTGCAGGATTTGATCAACAACCAGCAAGAAATTAAAAATATGCAGCAAGCCGCGTTGGAAATGGCACGGCCCAATGCAGCAAAAGAAATCGCCGAAGAAATATTAGAAACGGTAAAGAAAAAATTATAAACGTGTCATGCTGAACTTGTTTCAGCATCTGTAATAAGATGTTGAAGATCCTGAAATGAATTCAGGATGACACAAAGCTTAAAATAAACTAAACATGAGTAAGCCGATTCAAACACAACCCATTTTTGGTCGCACCCGCCATATTCACATGGTGGGCATTGGGGGGATTGGTATGAGCGGCATGGCTGAAATATTGCTGCTTAAGGACTACAAAGTTACCGGATCCGATGCCAATCGCGGAGACACCATTCCGCGGCTTGAAGAACTGGGAGCCAAAATTTGGATCGGTCACGATAAAAGTAACATCGAAGGCGCCGATGTGGTGGTATATACCAGCGCGGTACAGGCCGAAGAGAATATTGAAACCAAGGCCGCGCTTGAACAGGGCATTCCAGTGATTAAACGGGCCGAGATGCTGGCCGAACTCATGCGCATGAAGTATGGTGTTGGTATCGCTGGCACGCACGGCAAAACCACCACCACAACCCTGGCCGGGCACGTAGTGCAGGACGGCGGCTTTGATCCCACCATTATTGTGGGCGGTAAGGTGCACAGCTTTTCCGAAACCAATGCGGTAGTGGGCAAGGGTGATATTTTTGTAGTTGAAGCTGATGAATTCGATCGCACATTCCTGCGACTGCATCCGTCGCTGGCTATCATCACCAATATTGAAGCCGATCACTTGGACATTTATGACAACCTCGATGATGTAAAACAGGCCTTTGTCGATTTTGCGAACAAGGTGCCCTTTTACGGCGCTGTTATTCTCTGCCTGGATGATTCCAACGTGAGAAGTATTATTCCTGAAATCGAACGCCGCATTATTTCCTACGGGCTAACACCCCAGGCCGATATCAGAGCCATCGATATTGAGATGAATCACTTTAACAGCACCTTCACGGTTATCAACAGTGAGGAAAAACTGGGCCAAATAACGCTTAAGGCCCCCGGTGAACACAACGTGAAAAATGCATTGGCTGCGATAGCGGTAGGACTTGAGCTCAATATCAACTTTTCTGAGATAAAAGCCGGGCTGGAACGCTTTGAAGGGATATTCCGGCGGTTTCAGCTTAAAACGGAAACCGATGGCATTATGGTGGTTGATGACTATGCGCATCACCCCACCGAGGTGCAGGCCACCCTCGACGCCGCCCGGAGCGGATGGAAAGATCAACGGATTATTGCGGTATTCCAGCCGCATTTGTACTCTCGCACGCAAGATATGTACAAAGAGTTCGGCCTCTCCTTTTTTGATGCCGAAGTGTGCGTAATTACCGACGTCTATCCGTCGCGTGAGGAGCCCATTGAAGGGGTCACCGGAAAACTTATAGCCGATGCCGCCAAAGAGTACGGGCACCGAAAAGTGCATTATGTGGAAGATAAGCAGGCACTGCCCCAGAAGCTTAAAGAACTTGCACAGCCGGGTGATGTCATCATTACCATGGGCGCCGGCGACATTTACAAATACGGACAGGAGTTCGTTGATATGCTTGAAAATGGTGAAGTAGTAACCAAAAAAAATCAGAATCAATAGTTGACTGAAGAAACCCAAAATACCGATTCCAAAACATTGAACCCGCTGCCGTGGATTGTCGGCGTGCTGCTTGTACTGGGTCTGGCCGTGCTGGCCGGAATTTACTGGAATCGTACGGGTAAGATTAAAGACGTGCAGTACAAAGGATTTAACTATACCACCGAGCAAGCGTTGAAACAGGTTGAAATCCCAACCGGCATTCATCCGGATAGCGTGGACATCAGCGGCATTATACATTCAATTGAACAAATACCGTATGTGAAACAGGCGCGGATCAGTACCTCACCAGGCGGCACCATGACGGTGGACATTACCGAGCGGGAACCGATAGCCATGCTCATTAACGGCAGCCAGCGCGCTTACGTTGATGCCGATGGCATCAGGCTGCCGCATGTGCTGGGCAAAACCCCAGATGTGCCGCTGCTTTATGGATTTAACGCAAAGCCCGCGAGCGATACGCTGCAATCGGAAGGATTTATGCAGGCCAGCGCTTTTTTGCAGGAGCTAAGGCAGCGCAAGGCCGCGGATGCTACCATCAGCGAAATAGCCTGGAACAGCAGCGAAGGCATTATAGCGCTTACTAATGAGAACGGCGTAAAGCTGGTATTTGGCAATGGTGAATACAGCGACCGTCTGCGCAACTGGGAAGCATTTTACCGCGAAGTGGTGCGCCAGAAAGGAATTGCAAACATCCAGACCGTAGACTTACGGTTTGACGGACAAATTGTAACCCGCGAACAATGAACAGCACGTGTCATGCTGAACTTGTTTCAGCATCAACCAAAGGATCCAAAAACAAACAAAGATCCTGAAATTAATTCAGGATGACATGGATAAAAAATTTAATCACCTAACAGTACCCGGATAATACTATGGAAGAGCAAGATAGAATAGTTGTTGGTCTCGATATCGGAACTACGAAAGTATGTGCGATCGTCGCCTCGATAGACACGCAGGATCGCATTCACATTCTTGGTGTGGGTAAAGCACCCAGCGATGGTTGAACCGCGGGGTGGTGGTCAACATCGATAAAACGGTCAATGCCATTCAAACAGCTATTGAACAGGCCCAGCTGGCGTCCGGCATTGAAGTTAACTCCGTGAACGTGGGTATTGCCGGCGACCATATTCGCAGTATGCGCAGCAAGGGCGTGGTTACCATCAATAATAAAGACAATGAAATTACGGTTGATGACGTGGAGCGCCTACTGGAAGATTGCCAGCGCATAATGCTGCCCAGCGACCAACAGATTATTCACGTGATTCCACAAGAATTTGTAGTGGACGGGCAGGACGGCATCAGCGATCCCGTGGGCATGAGCGGCATGCGCATGGAAGCCGAGGTACACATTATTACCGGGCTGGTTTCAGCAGCGAAGAACATTTACCGCTGCGTAGAACGCGCCGGGTATCAAGTGGCCGACATCATTCTTGAACCGCTGGCCTCCTCCTACTCCGTGCTCGATGACGAGGAAAAAGAAGCCGGTGTTGTACTGGTTGATATTGGCGGCGGCACCACCGATGTAGCCATTTTCCAGGATAATACAATTCGTCACACCGCAGTAATTGCCATTGCCGGCAAAAAGGTGACCGATGACATCCGCATGGGGCTCAGCGTACTCGAAGATCAGGCCGAAAAGCTCAAACGCAATCATGGCGAAGCATACGTAAACCTCATTGAAGAAGACGAAACCATTACCGTGCCGGGCATTGCCGGTCGGCCGCCCAAAGAAATCACCAAAAGCATTTTAGCCAAAATCATTCAGGCGCGCATGGAAGAGATTCTTGAAATCGTGGCTATTGAAACCAAGCGCAGTGGTTATGCGGAATCGCTGAGCGCAGGCGTAGTCCTGACCGGCGGCGGATCGCTGATCAACAATGTGTGCCCGCTGGCCAATGAGGTACTGGGCATGGACGCCAAAATCGGCAAACCGCTCGGCTTAAGCGGCGGGTTGATTGAAGAAGTTAACAACCCGATTTACGCTACGGGCGTTGGCCTGGTGATGCATGCCATCCGCACCGACGACGGTACCGGAAACCAGGCGATGATTCCATCATCAAGTAAAGATTCAAGCGTGGAAAAGGTAATGAATCGCATTGCCGACCGCATGAAGAGCTGGTTTAAAGAGCTTTAATCGTTCTATAAGCATGAAAGCAGATAATCAACATAACAGCACACAATTTTTAAAGCGGATTTCATTTCGCTCACAACGAAACAATCAAGAAAACCGGGAGCACACCCGCATAGAAATAGCACAAAGCATTAGCAATCGAATAAATACAAACAGCAATCAAAAAGGATCACATTATGTCTAATCAAACTTCTCGTTTTAGTTTTGACATCGACGGTCAAGACAATGCGAAAATCAAGGTAGTAGGTGTTGGAGGCGGTGGCGGAAACGCCGTTAACAACATGATAAACAAGGGGCTCACGAGCGTCGAGTATATAGCACTCAATACCGATGCACAGGCCCTCAAAAACAGTAACGCCGACCTGACGATACAGGTAGGTACCAACCTTACAAACGGACTCGGAGCCGGTGCACGACCCGAAATTGGTCGCGAAGCGGTTGAGGAAAACCGACACGAAATTGAAGAAGCCATTGAAGGCGCCGACATGGTATTTGTGACGGCAGGCATGGGCGGCGGTACCGGAACCGGGGGCGCGCCCGTGGTGGCCGGCATTGCCAAACGCAAGGGTATTTTAACGGTGGGCGTAGTAACCACGCCGTTTGAATGCGAGGGACCCAAGCGTATGCGCTATGCTCTGGACGGCATCACTGAACTAAAGAAAAACAGCGATACCGTTATTGTGATACCGAACGAGCGCCTGCTGGATATTGCCGATGCCAACACCACGCTTATGGAAGCTTTCGACAAGGCGAACCAGGTACTCTATAACGCAACCCGCGGTATCTCTGATCTGATCTTGATGCCCGGCCTTATTAACCTCGACTTTGCCGACGGTNCGCACCACCTATGCTCGACGGGGGCGCGGCCAATTATGGATCGGCGTACCGCCACC
>NNSL01000395.1 GCA_003123965.1 Balneolaceae bacterium SMO_bin1 | reverse complement strand
TGGCGGGTGATAGCAGAATAGAGTCCGTAAAACGGATTCACATTTTCTACCGGAAAATCAGAGCCGGAAGCTACAACGGTGCCTTGATCTAAAAATGTTTGCCATGCATATCCGCCTTCAATACGATCCGGTCCTACACGATCTTCAGCCATATTCATGTCACTTGTAGCATGCGTAGGCTGCATAGAAGCGATAACGTCTAATTCTTTGAAGCGCGGTATATCCTGCAACGATACAATTTGCGCGTGCTCAATACGATGACGCAGGCCTTGCTCTCCGAGGCTGTCACGCACCTGCTCATACGCATTCAGCGCCTGTCGGTTCGCCGCATCACCAATAGCGTGAATATTAACCTGAAAACCTTCGGATGCCGCTTTCATAACCTGCCGGTTCATCTCTTGCTGGGTGTTGAACAACAAACCAGTATTTCCGGGATCATCGGAGTACGGCTCCAGCATGGCTGCTCCCCGGCTGCCAAGGGCTCCATCGCCATATAGTTTAATGCTGCGTAGCGCAAGCATATCATTGGCGTACGATTCAACGGGCCCATCTGCTGCTAAAGTATCAAAAGTTGCCCCTGCTCCGGCGATCATGGCATAAATGCGCGTGGTAAGTTTCCCGCTGTCGGCAAAAGATTTATACAGCTCCCAAGTTTCCACTCCAACGCCGGCATCATGCACGCTTGTGATACCATTTTCGCGCATTTTCTCGAGCGCAAGACTTAGTGCCTGCCGCTGTTCCTGCTGCGAACGAGCCGGCAATTGCGATTCAATAAGTGACTGGGCCGCATCAATGAAAACGCCGGTGGGGTTTCCATTTTCGTCGCGGATGATTTTTCCGCCACTCGGCGATTCTGTATCGGCATCGATACCAGCCAGCTCCATGGCTCTGCTGTTGGCCCATCCTGCGTGACCGTCAACACGCACCAGCCAAACGGGGTGGTCTGATACCGCGTTGTCAAGCTCTTCGGCCGTTGGGAAACGATTGATCGGCCAGCGGGTGTGGTTCCAGCCGCGTCCACGCACCCATTCCAAATCGGGGTTAGCAGACGCATATTCCTGCACGCGCTGTAGCGTTTCATCGAGCGTGGGAATACCCGCTACGTTCACATCCATTTCCTGGTATCCAAGCCCCATCACGTGAGCGTGGGCATCGGTGAGGCCGGGCAGCATAACGCGGCCCTGACCATCAATTACCCGCGCGCCGGAAGAATCAATCTGCACGCTGTCGCCAAATGCCACCTCGGCAATTTTACCGTCCTCAAAAGCGATAGCTGAAAATTGGGCCAAATCACCATCGTGGATGGTATAGCCGTTAATATTTTGAATGACCGTTCGTTGCTGGTCGTTGCCAGCATTAGAGCAAGCGCTGAAAATGAACGCTGCTATTAATACTAAAACCCCTACGTTAAAGCGCATAATGTTATTTATTGGTTATAGATGTATTTAAACTATGAATAAAATCGGCGTGACTCGACGCCCTTGTGATTCAAAACATGGTTACTTAACTGCTTGGGAACCACTTTCTTTTCTGATAAATTCTGAAGTGCGACCCACTGCAAGTCTTTCAAAAGCTGATTATTTTTTTCAAGTTCAGGATCATTGCCAAGCCTTAAATCACCGCCTGTTCGCTTCACATTAAAATAGCATTCCACAGCATGGAAAGGTGGGCTAACCAGCTCATTCACAAAACCCAGCGAACCCATTTCTATATCTAGTCCGCTTTCTTCTTTAAATTCACGCTTGAGACAAGCTTCCATCGATTCACCGAACTCCAGGCCTCCGCCGGGTGGCATCCAAACGAGCTCATCATTAACCGGCGATTTTAGCTGAACAAGCAGAAGAGCCTCATCCTGTATTAGGATGCCATTTACCCGCATACGGATTCTATTTTTAAACACGTCATCCGACATGCGTTAATTCACCGCCACTTTTTCGCCATTCATGGGAATAGCAAGATCATTCGACTTGGCGTGTTTAAGGCTGGCTTTAACAAAATCTACAAATAGCGGCTGCGGGTTGTTTACCGTACTGCAAAGCTCTGGATGGAATTGCACGCCTACAAACCAGGGATGATTGTCGAGCTCAATAATTTCTACCAGATCACGCTCGGGATTGAAGCCCACGAGCTTCATACCATTTTCAACCAGCTTGTAGCGCAGGTTGTTATTCACTTCATACCGGTGCCGGTGGCGTTCCTGTATCAACTCTTTACCATAAGCCTGATAACTTTTCGACCCCTTCTCCAGTTTACAGTCGTACAGCCCCAGGACGCATGGTACCGCCTTTGTCTTCAACATTTTTTTGATCCTCCATAAGAGCGATAATGGGGTGCTCGGTAGCCGCATCAAATTCGGTGCTTCCTGCATCTTTCCAACCGCAGACATTGCGTGCATATTCTATGACTGCACACTGCATGCCCAGGCAGATGCCGAAAAAGGGTATCTCATTGGTGCGGGCATAATTCACGGCGGCCAACTTCCCTTCAATGCCGCGTCCCCCAAAACCAGGCGCCACCAAAATGCCGGACACATCACAGAGCCGTTCTTCTACATTTTCTTCATCAATTTTATCAGAGTGCACCCATTCAATATTCACTTTACAATCGTTTACCGCGCCGCCGTGCACAAACGCTTCAACAATAGATTTATAGGCATCATGGTGCTCCACATATTTGCCGACAAGCGCAATTTTAATCTCGGATGATGGATTCCGAACCGCCTCCACAAAACCTTTCCAACGCTCCAGATCCGGTTCCCCGGCGTCAAGCTGCAGTTTCTCAATTACGCGCGTATCCAGTCCTTCGTCCTGCATCAGCAGCGGAACCTGGTAAATGCTGGGGGCATCCAGCGAGGCGATCACATCTTCCATTTCCACATTACAAAACTGGGCAATTTTCTGCCGTATGCTGTGATCCAGCGGATACTCTGATCGCGCCACAATAATATCGGGTTGAAGACCGCTTTCGGAGAGCGTTTTTACCGAGTGCTGCGTGGGCTTGGTTTTGAGCTCACGCGCCGCCGATAAGTACGGCACCAACGTTAAGTGAACTGAGAGCGTATTTTGGCGGCCCACATCGTACCGAAGCTGACGCACAGCCTCAATGTATGGCAAGCTTTCGATATCCCCCACGGTGCCTCCAATCTCGGTAATTACGACATCGTAATCGCCGGATTCACCCAAATTGGTGATGTGTGATTTAATTTCATCGGTGATATGCGGGATGACCTGCACCGTTTTGCCAAGGTAGGTGCCCTGCCGCTCTTTGGTGATCACATCATTGTAGACGCGGCCGGTGGTAACGTTATTTTCCTGTGAGGTTTTAATGTCCAAAAAACGCTCGTAGTGCCCCAGATCGAGATCGGTTTCGGCGCCGTCTTCAGTTACATACACTTCCCCGTGTTCATACGGGTTCATGGTGCCGGGATCTACGTTGATGTAAGGATCCAATTTCTGAATGGTTACCTTGAGGCCGCGCGCTACCAGCAAACGACCCAGTGAGGCACAAATAATTCCTTTCCCGAGCGAAGACGTTACCCCGCCGGTGATAAAAACATATTTTGTGGACATGAAAAGACGCTGTTGATTGGAGGTTTATTTAAGATAGAATCTTTCCGGTCGGCATTCAAATGGGAATGGCAAAAAATGCGCTGGCAAAAGCACTCTCAGCTAGCGTGCTAAAAAAACTAGCTTCCATTTTGTATGGTGCTAATAACATCCCGTAGTACATCCGGCTTGTTGGTAAAAATGCCGGTTACGCCCAATTCAATCAACTTCCGCATGCGTGCTTCCCGGTCAACGGTGTACACGAAAAACGGAATTTCATTTTCTTTGATATCCTGCAGTCGCTTGGCCGAGAGCTGCCGGTAGCTGCAATTAAATGCATCGGCATGATACCTTTGAACCAGCTCGGAAGGCTTCTTTTTTCCCGCCTGCCTTCTTTCGTATAAAATGGCCACCGGAATTTCGGGATTCAGTTGTTTAAGATGCGTCACCGCGCGGTAATCAAAGCTGGAGAACAGCACGTGTTCTTGCATGCCGTGTTTTTGAACCAGGGCCAGCGCTTTTTCTTCCACGCCGCCTTTAAGTTCGTCGGTTACCGCTTCGGTCTTAATTTCAATATTTACGGCAATTTTACCCGCCGCAAACGCCAGGGCTTCATCGAGCGTGGGGATGCGTTCACCGGCGAACTCTCTTCCAAACCACGATCCGGCACTCAGCGCTTTTAATTCTTGAAGCGTGTAATTGGAAAGCAACCCTTTGCCGTTGGTATGGGCATTTAATTTCGCATCATGAAATACCACCGGCACGCCATCTTTGCTCATCATTACGTCCAGCTCTATCATTTCGGCGTTCATATCAACGGCGCCTCTAAAAGCGGCCATCGTATTTTCGGGATAGTAAGCGCTGGCGCCCCGATGCGCAATCACCACAACACCATCGTTATTATCATTGTATAGCTTAGGGAGCATAGGTTGATTTACTGTTTGCGTTTGAGCCTGGGCAGCCGAAAGGACTATTAAGAATACAGTATAGCCCCATTTAGGTAATTTATTGAGATGCATTATCCTGTTTCCACCGCAGGAATTGAGCAAGTTCACCGAGCTGCTTTTGCTGGTAAAAAATGAGTCCCACATTTACTACAAAAACAATGAGCAGTACATATAATAATGTATCACCGAGCTGGGTGATGTTAAACAGAAATGAATAGCCAAAAAAGAGAATAGCAGCCACGTTTACGGCCAGCATCCACCATTTATTTCGCTTCTTCTTTTCTACGAGGCGTATCTGTTCATCAATCGGTTCAGATTTCTCTTTTTGTTTTAAGTGGACTTTCAGAAGGGCTTTGAACCGATTTTTTTCTTGGTCGCTGTATGGTGGAGTCATTCTTAGTTTTGATCTTCAACTATTCGTCTCATGGCATCGCGAATCAACGTGCGCTTCTGGTTCCCCGTCAAGGTTACATAGCAAAAATATATACCTGTCATAACGGAGGCACTGGCAATTA
Source organism: Balneolaceae bacterium SMO_bin1 (assembly GCA_003123965.1). The sequence goes on along the minus strand of NNSL01000395.1, from coordinate 2,639 downwards.
TACTTAGCAGCGTTGAAACCCAAAGCGGCCGAATTAGACCAAGCACACAAACCACAACCACTGCTACCCCCAACCCCACTTGGCATACCCCCGAAATGAGTTGAAGCGTACTAAGCGAATGGAACCGTTCCATAAAATTGGCCAGCAAATTATGCTTGCCACGCTGCTTTTTTGTACTTTGATGGGCATCAAAATGAGCAGACTTTTCAGGAAATTTTCGCTGGTCAGCCATGGTGAATAGGTCCTGCCATTTATCATTTAATTTAATTTCATAAGCTCCCGAGCCAATGTCAACAAGTAACGAAAATATTTACATTTATGGACGCAATCCGGTAGCCGAGGCCCTCGACAATGAAGCCGACCGCGTGGAAAAAATTTTCGTGCGTACATCCCTGCGCGACGATCACATTTCGGGCATTTTAGATAACGCATCCACCCATAAAATACCAGTATCGCACGTGCCGGGTGCCAAGCTCCACGAGTTAGTAGGTAATGTAAATGATCAAGGAATTGTGGCGCTCATGAGTTCCGTGAAATACCAGGAATTCGGCGAATGGCTCGATACCGTCGACACCTCAAAGCACCCTGCCGTACTACTGCTTGATGAAATTGAAGACCCGCATAATGTTGGCGCTATTTTGCGGAGCGCAGCTGCAGCGGGCATTGATGCGGTACTGGTGCCCAAACACCGGCAAGCGCCGATCAACGCAACGGTATATAAAACATCAGCGGGTACAGCCGGCAACATTCCCATTGTGCGGGTGGGAAACCTCAATCAGTCGATCATGAAACTAAAAGATGCGGGGTTTTGGATTGCCGGACTCGAAATGGAAGGCGGGCAATCACTGTGGGACTTAGAAGTGGATCGCGCCCTGGCTTTTGTGATTGGCAATGAAGGCAGCGGAATCCGGCAAAAAACCTCAGAACATTGCGATTATCACCTGGCTATTCCCATGTACAATGACGTAGAATCACTGAATGCTTCCGTGACGGCCGCCTTGGTGAGCTATGAATGGAGACGTAAAAAACCGACTAAACTTCGGCTCAATCTTATTTCACTTCACCACTAAAATACATTTGATGTAAACGGCTAAGTTTCTCCATCTTTTCCTTATCTGCCACGTGTTCATCGGCTTTGGCCTCAATGTATTGTGCCATCGCATTACTGTATCCTTTAGAGCGCTGATGTTCAGCCGACGAGTGAAAAAATCCAAAAATGGTAGGCAGTGCTTTCAGCAGGTAATACCAGTGCCCGGCAGGCAAAAAGTAAAAGGTCAATGCAGTCCACCAATCGGGCTTATCTCCAGCAACTGGTGTGCCCGCTAATATTCGCTCAGTAGGTAAGAAAAAAGAGGTACCTACATGAGAATACCCTAAAAACTCAGGCGGGATATAACTGACCGCATCAGTCCCGTTTACTACGCGAACGGTCTTGTCTTGCAGTCCCAGTTCTTTATATATTTTCTGGAATTTGAAATCGCCCACGCGCGGTGCACCAAAGGTAATCACCCGACTTACATTAAGTCCTTTCGCTGCCAAGCGGTACGCACATAAGGTTGCCATGGCCCCTCCAAGGCTGTGGCCAGAGCATATATACCCCTTGCAATCTTTAGGAATAGTCGCCAACCAATCATCTATTTGCTTCTGCAATAAGTTCAGGTTGATCCGGAATCCTTTATGAATACGTACATCACCATCTTCTTCCTTCGTAAATTTGAAATTTCGATACCAATCTGTGAATGAGGACGACCCCCTGAATACGAGAAAAGCATGATTCTCGAACATAAATCCCAGTCCCTCTGCGTCATTTTTAGAGAAAACAGCTTCATTACTGAAGAAAGGATTGGCATAAAGTGACGCTTTAGCTAAAGGCAAACTTTTGTATACCAGATCGCACTGTTTTGCAAGTAACTGCCCAAGCAATACCGGGAAATCTCCATTCTCAGGATCTGAAGTAATAAATTGCTGTTGCGAAGATTGTGGAATCTGCACCTTTTTTTTGACGAGATCAAAATCGCCAGCCAAGATTGAATACGAGGTCCCAACGTTGTAGGTCCATTTATTGCGAGGAACCGGGGGACGATGCTGCCAAGTGAACGCCTCTAATCCATCACTCCTATACTCATCCTTTTCACGTGTCAGAACATCGGGCCAGTGCGTGGAAAAAATGTCATTCAAATACGCATAGTAATCCTCTTCCTTGGCGCTGCCTATTGGGGTGAGCGAAGCGCTCTGAAATTTCGAAAATGCGTTGGGTTGTACCCCAAAGAGAGGTGAACCGTCATATATAGCTGCCATGATTAAGCCTCAAACCACCTTAGGTGTTACTATTGGCTGCAGCTTCAAATAAGTTTCGATATCACAAATCACCAAAACTCCGAGAATCTGCGGCATGTAAAAATAATGTACGGACGGAATGAATCTTATCAAAAGTAAAAATGCCCCACGATGAACTATTGGAGGCATCTAAAATAGTAATGAAGTGCTTTTATTCGTAAATCAGATAGGGTTGGCGAACTTTTTCAAACTCCTCAATATCCTCCTCCCAATTAACAGAAAATGATTTCACTGCATCAGAGCCGGCAAGGTTGAGGATGAAATCGCGCATTTGTCCGCTCTCAGTATTTTCGAGCATTAAC
>NNSL01000428.1 GCA_003123965.1 Balneolaceae bacterium SMO_bin1 | reverse complement strand
GCCCGCCGCATTGTCAAAGAAGTTTGTATTCACAGACCCGGGGAAAAAGCAGGTAACTTTAATGCCGTCGTAGCGCACTTCTTTAAAGAGTGATTCACTGAAACCCCGCACGCCAAATTTGCTCGCATTATAACCGGTCATTTTAGGGTTACCTATCTTGCCGGCTATAGATGCAATATTTACAACGTGGCAAACATTTTCATTTTGTTTCATTAACGGTACCACTTGCCGTGTCATGTAAAAAATACCGTTCAAGTTGGTGTTGATCATAGTGTGCCACTCATCCAGCGGTAATTCATCGACATCACCAAAAAGGCCGAGCCCCGCATTGTTAATGAGAACATCAGGTGAATGATCAGCACTGAAAGTATCATCAACCCACTGCTCAATGGCTTCGTGGTTTGTTATATCGAGAGTAACGGGTTGGAAGCGATTGCCGAACGTTTCGTGGAGCTCGTTGAGCTTTTTTTCGCTGCGGGCAAGCCCATACACCGATGCGCCTTTTTGAATAAATCGCTCGCTAAAAGCCCTGCCCAAGCCGCTGCTTGCGCCGGTTACAATCACAATTTTGTCGGTAAGTTCCATAATTTATGAGTTTAGTTCTGCTTTGTTTATCCGTTCTTGTATGGATGCAATAACCATATCGAGTGCTACTTCATTTTCGCCGCCACGGGGAATAATGATATCAGCATAACGCTTGCTGGGTTCCACAAATTCCAGATGCATGGGACGCACGTGCTGCTCGTACTGGTTCAATACGCTTTCGAGGCTGCGGTCGCGCTCCAGAATATCGCGCCGAATGCGGCGCAGCAAGCGGATATCATCATCGGTATCAACAAATATTTTAATATCGAGTAGCTTGCGCAGCTGTTTTTCCCGAAAAATAAGAATACCATCAAGCAAAATGATTTTCTTGGGATGCACCAGCCGGGTTTCTTCTTTTCGTACGTGTTTGGTAAAATCGTAAATGGGTACCTGAACTTCGTAGCCTTCTTTCAGGGCCTGCAGATGACGGATTAAAAGTTCGGTTTCAAGCGATGAAGGGTGGTCAAAGTTTTGCTGGCTGCGCTCTTCAAACGAGAGGTGTTTTAGGTCGCGGTAGTAAGAATCATGCTGTAGGCATACAAGGTTCTCTTCACCAATGGAGTCTACAATACGATGAATGACGGTGGTTTTACCTGATCCGCTGCCGCCGGCTACGCCTATGATGATAGGTTGATTCAAGGGTAATTTGGTTTGTTAGTTTTGGCTTTTCTCGAACTGTAGTTTATAATTTCGGATGGCTCTGAAGATGGCCGAGGCGATAATATTCTGCCCGTATTCACTGTTTAAATATTGCGCCTCTGAGGGATTGGATATAAAGCCGGTTTCTATTAAAATAGCCGGCATTGACGCTTGATACAAAACAACAAATGGAGCCTGTTTAACTCCACGTGATCGCCGTTGAGCACGGTTTTCAAATTGGTCTTCAACCATGCCTGCTAACTTTTCGCTGCTGGCAATATACCCGCTGTTGGCCAGTTCATATATCGCCAATTCTTCCTGTGAAATTGTTTTGGTATCTACTCCATCGGGGTTAATTACTTTGTTTTCACGCCTCATCACTTCGAGCGCCCGTTCGGTACGGGCCATTCCCAAGAAGTATGTTTCAGTTCCATGTGCCTGGCGGGAACCCGCTGAATTGGCGTGAATTGAAACAAAGAGATCTCCTTCGGCGCGATTGGCAATTGGTCCTCGTTCTTCCAGTTCAATAAAAGTGTCGTCGTCGCGCGTGTAAACTACTTTTACGTCCTCCATATCCTTCGACTGCTTAATGTAATTGCCCACCTTTTTGGTGATGTCAAGAACTACATTTTTCTCATAAATTCCATTATGGCCTATGGCACCCACATCTTCCGTACCGCCATGGCCGGCATCAAGCACTACCACGTCAAACTTAATCTTGTTTTTTACTTTTTGGTAGGTCGTGTCAACGGCAGCAGTGGTTTCGTTTTGAGTTTCATCCACTGATAGAGGAGCGTTTGTTTCCGGCGCGTTTGACCACGAAAACTTTTCCATAGTTTCAATATGGGTGGCCAACTGCTTTGCCGACACCTGCGTGAGGCCCACAAGGAAATCATTTCCGCTGCGATCGGGGTATGCTGATGCTCGATAATAGGTTTCTTCAGCCAAAAATAGGTCAACACCCAGTCCACCATCGATGGCATAATAATCAACCCGATTTATAATGTCGCTGTCATCCTGCAGCTGAATATTTGCTGAATCAATATTTGAGCCCTTTAGCTGAAGCTGCACGAGATAGGCCTGCGGCTGGGCGTACTCCATCGATGAGGGTGCATTTTGCAAATGAAAACGAATTACATGGCCTTTGCCGTCACTTCGTTCGGTGGATGAAATGCGGTTAAGCACGTTGTTTTGAGCCGAACAGGATAACGGAATCAGAACGGAGAGAATCAACAGACAAATATGCCATAACCGGCTTGATGTGCCTGTGGTGTTGCCAGGTTCAAAATCTGTAGACACGCAGTAGCTTGTTTTTGTATGCAGAGTGATTTATTTAGCTTTTTAAATTACCTAAATTAACTGATTTTAAAAAGGAAACTGTGCAGGCGGTGCTATATGTTTGACCGAGTGATATATAGATAAAATGTTATCTATGTTCTGTTCATGTAACTACCAAAGTTATAAAATGGCTGGCAATGAAAGAATATATTGAAAATGCGGAGCAAGATATGGTAAGCTTGCTCGGAGAACAGCTGCTGAATCCCCTGCAAAACTATCAGCAAAAACGCTTGAAAAATCTAGCTGAGGTAATTGAGCAGATGCAGCAGCGTTTATCCAGTGATTCTGCCTTTGGTGCAATTGGTGATGGGATAAACCTATTGGAGACATTTGTACAAGATGAGTCCCGTCTTGTTATTGACGATCGTATTCTGGCGAATATTTTATCACTCAAAAATAAATTGCCTGAATCTAAAACCGTTGCACAGTCGCAGCAGCGATTTAAAATTCAGCCAAAAGATGAGCTTTATGTAAAGGTTGGAAAAAATGCTAAGCAGTTGCTTAAAAAGCTGGGAAAAGATGAATGGCAGCAAAAAGTGCCGCTTGCCAATGCCGTTGCCTATCATCTGCTAAATGCCACCTGGTTATTTGAAGATTGGCTTGCCACCGAACAGCGTCTTGTAATGCAAATTATACTGGAGTTGGATCAGGCGTTGGCACGGGCAGCCGAAAGTAAATCCATAGAGGGCGACCGGGCAGAGCTTCAGCAGCTTTTAGAAGTTCTGCATAACGAAATTCAGGAGTCCGTTCGCGTACGACAGGAGAAAATGGAGGAAGCCAAAAATATATTGGCCCGCAATTTAAAAAACGAACTGCAAAAAATTGGCACCTTTGAGCAGCGAAGCGGTTTCTATTCGCAAAATCGCATTGATCGCAAGAAAGAGCACCTGAAAAGTGAGATGCAGGCATATTACCAGAAATGGAATGCGCTAAATACGTCGCTACTGAAACGAACTCAGACGATGTACCAGTTTGCAGTATTCTGCGAAGATTTGCACAAGCAGAAAACCGCTTTTATCAACGAGTTGGGCGAAGTGTTCGATCGGTATTTTTTAGAACCGTACAGCCAGATTCGCAAAAAAATTGAGGCCGCCCGACAAAAGGTAAATCATTCGAAAAATGGTCGTTCGCAGGTTCTAGAGCAGCAAAAACAAACACTGCACAAGGCCATCCGTGGAGAAGTACTGCAACCGTTACGGCAAAGCATTGAACAGGATGAAATTGAACAGCAGCTGACCTCTTTTTTCAGCAGTTTGCGGCAGCAAGCGAATACACTCCACGAAACCACAACCCTGCTGGCTGATATCGATCGCGGATACGATCCGCCCCGCTCAAAATCACGTACAGTAAAATGGCAGGCACTCGTTAACCGTCAGCTTAATAAAAGTCTGCTCGATAACATAACGCCTGCCGAAGGAGGGATTGACGCGTTTAAAAACGAACAGCTGCAGGAAGTGCAGGAAGTGGAAAGCATTATTGAGGTAAATCTGGAATCGGCACTAGAGCTTACTGATGAGCAAAATCCAACAGATGATCCTCTTGCGGTAACGGATGAGGCGTTGAATCGGGCGCAGGCGAAAATTGAAAAACTGAATTCTGAAGCTGAGAGTCTCAAAAAGCGTCTGTTAAATCCGCTTGATGAAGGAGTTGAGGACTTCAAACAGGAAATGCTTGCCCTGTTATACAAAGGAGATGTTGATACATTTCAGCTGCTTGATGCCCAATTCAAGGTAACCGAAAAGACAGAAGGAGTTAAGTCTGAAGTTGATTCCCTGCTGGCAAAAATCAAGAATCGCAGCACGGTTTTTGGTCGGTTTATAGTCCAGAAGACCAAATTGTACTACCAGAAAAGTCGCGTTTTCCTGGGCTTTGAATCGGCCGTTGCGCCTCAACCAACCCAAAAAGCCGATATTGCTGCTTACCTTTCTGAAACTGAACAGCGGATGGGAGAACTGCCATACATTTACCGCCGTCTGTTTGATTTTAAAAGCACGCCTCAAACCCGATATTTTGTGGGCTGGACTGAAAATGTAAATTATCTGCAGCAGGCCCTAAATCACTGGAAAAGCGGATTCGCCGCCACCTTGGCTATTGCCGGGGAAAAAGGGAGCGGTAAGTCGGCCTTTCTTGATTTGGCCGAGAACGAAATTCTGGCAAACGAACACGTAATCCGAATCAATTTGGAGCAAACCATTTGGCGGGCAAATGAGTTGCTGAGTTTATTCGACAGCAAATTTGAAGACCAAGAATTTGGGTCTATCGATGCACTTATTTCTCACCTTAAAAGGCAAACGGATGGCAATACCATCATAATTTTTGAGGGTATGCAAAATTTGTATATCCGTCAGCCCGGTGGATACGAAGCTGTTGAACAGTTTACTTACCTGCTTTCGGAAACAAGCGAAGCCATTTTTTGGGTAGTAAGCTGTTCGAAATATGCATGGTCATTTTTCAACGAGGCCTTCAGTTTCAGCGATTATTTTTCGCACTACCTGCAGACAGACAATTTAAGTGAGCAGCAAACCCGGAAAGTTATAATGAATCGGCACCGTACCAGCGGGTACGAGCTTGTATTTGTGCCATCAGAAAAAGACACGAAAAACCGGGCTTACCAGAAATTGAAAACCGATAGTGAACAGTCGCAAACGTATTTGCGGGAACGTTATTTTGAACAGTTGGCAAAACTGGCCAACGGCAATGCCTCTATCGCAATGATATTTTGGGTGCGTTCTATTACAGAGTTTGATGATACCCATCTGTACATTGCTCCGCTGGAAGCGGCTTCGCTGCACATGCTCGATGATTTGAAGCCCGAAACATTATTCATACTCTCAAGCTTAGTTATGCACGACCGCCTCTTTGCAGAAGAGCTGGCCATTATCCACCGCCAGCCACTGCAAGAAAGCCGCATGATACTTCGCCGCTTGAAGAACCGCGGGATCGTCATTGAAACGGAATTCGGATTTTCAATCAACCACCTGATGTACCGACAAGTTGTTGACGAGCTGAAAGAGCACAATATTCTACACATTTAGCCCATGAATATGAGAAAGAAAATACTGCTTGTTTGTATTGCACTGCTGACTTTGGCATGCCTGCCTGAGCTTTCGGCAGCACGTAGCACCGGCAATAGCGGTACGCCTGCCGTGGAATTGCAGCAGCAGCCCGAACCGGCCGCCAACGATACCACAGGTGCAGAAACGGCCGAAGAAAAACTGGAACAGCTGCAAAACTTAATCTCATTTAGTGTAATACTGCTCATTTTCGGCATTCTGCTTGCCACCTATTTCATTGTGCGTCTCTTGGTGAGCATTATTGATAACCTTTCTGAGCGGGCCACAAGATACAGGCTTGCCCTTAAAAGACTGGTGCCGGTAGCCCGCATTCTTATTTGGTCGCTCTCCATCTATATTATTATTGCCGGTATAATTGATCCCCCGCTTGAAACGGTCATCGCCGTAACCGCTTCTATTGGTATTGCGGTTGGTCTGGCTTCGCAGGATATATTAAAAAATATATTTGGCGGGTTCATGATAATTCTCGATCGCCCATTCCAGGTTGGTGATAAAATACAGGTTGGTGACCATTACGGCGAAGTGCTGCAAATAGGACTACGATCAACCCGGCTGGTTACCCCCGAAGATTCGGTTGTGAGTCTTCCAAATGGAGAAGTAATTAGCAATTCGGTTTCAAACGCAAACTCCGGTGCGCTCTATTGCCAAGTGGTAGCCGACATTTATCTGCCCGCAGAGGTAGATATAGAAAAAGCCAAACAAATTGCCTATAAAGCCGCTATTTCATCAAGGTACGTGTATCTGAAAAAGCCGGTGGTTATTATTGCAAAAAATGAAGTGCACGAGAAGAATTATGTTATAAAGCTAAAGGTAAAGGCCTATGTGCTGGACATCCGGTTCGAGTTTCTTTTTCAAAGTGATATGACAGAACAGATTGTTCGCGAATGCAGCAAAAGGGGAATGATGGCGTATAAAACGCCGACTGCTTGATGCTCGCTTCTACGTTATCTGCAGTGTGTAGCTCTACATTCTCCCAGTAATTTTACGGCTGTCAATTTTTGCCCAAAAACTTAATTACCATCGTTGATTATTACTGTACAATCAGCTACAATGTAAAGACACATCCTTTCTAAAATCTATAATTTGTGGAGGTATATTATGGACGAAACCACCTTTCTTGATGCCGCCGAAGATGGAGATATTAAACTGATACGAGAAGGACTTAACAGCGGACTCGACGCCGATACAGCTGACTCTCATCAGCGAACTGCATTAATGAAATCTGCTAAACACGGCCACTTCGATATTGTGCAACTATTGATAAACGAGGGAGCTGATGTGAACGCCCGCGACAACCGAGGTACCAGCGCGTTGTACTGGGCTTCCAGCAACGGCCACCACGATATTGTACAGTTGCTTATTCAAAATCACAGTGATGTGCACGTAATGGACGATCGAGGCTGGTCGGCAAAAGATCAAGCCAGCACCCATAATCATGATGATATTGTGCAGCTGCTGGAAAGCGCCAAGTAAATATTTATAGCGTGGCTAACCGGCCCAGAGCAGGAAAATGGTCGGCTCTTTATGAATAGATGGATTGGTATTTTGCTGCCATTCCGATACCGGCTTGGATATGATAGATTCATCAGGCAGCGTGAGGTTCGTAGCCGTGCAAAAGCGTGTTTCTGGATCGCAGCTGGCAATCACATCTTTCACAATGGCATCATTGCGATGCGGGGCTTCCATAAAAATCTGCGTTTGCTTTTTCCTGCGCGACTCCTCTTCCAGGTTTTGAATGGTCTGCTGCCGCTCATTCTTATTGATGGGTAGATATCCGTGAAAACAGAATGACTGCCCGTTGAAGCCCGATCCCATCAGTGCAAGAAGTATGGAAGACGGACCCACGAGTGGGTGCACCGTAATATCTTGCCCGTGGGCCATTTTAATAAACTCGGAACCCGGGTCGGCCACCGCAGGGCACCCCGCTTCTGAAAGCAGTCCTGCATTTTTGCCTTTCTTTAACGGATCGAGAAATGAAGCCATTTCGTGGGCGGGCGTTTTCTTATTAAGCAGTAGAAAATCAATTTCGTATTCGGG
>NNSL01000001.1 GCA_003123965.1 Balneolaceae bacterium SMO_bin1 | reverse complement strand
AGTAATTTCGAATGGGATGATGAAATGAACTCTTCTGATGCTCCAATCTCTCACCGTTGCCTCCGGTATTTATTGCGCTACAAAAACTGGGAATACCTCATGATTGACAGTTGGGCGGGCCGTTTAGGTTTAAACCGAATGATACCGTCGCCGTTGGTACTGTTAAGTAAATATCGACCCGTACTGAAAACCGTATCAACCTGAAAATAAGTGAAGCAGTTATTGCTGTACTGATGTAATTTTTTCCATTAAGATATCCTTTTATAAGTAACCTGAGTGCGGAAACCCATCGACTGAAACACAAATTATTTCCAGCACCCAAGTACCAAGCATAGCAAGACGCCGGCAGATGTGCACTGCAGTTATCCAATCTCAATAGTTTCAATATCCACTTTTCACCTTGTATAGCTTCATTCCAGTGGTATACGGTATTTATTCTGTTCCAGCCACTGATCAAAGGTCTGTAGCTCAGGGTTCAAAGAGCGGGACATTTTCAAATCCCGGGCCGCGGTATAGTCTTTTTCAAAATCTCGTTTAAACTGGAACATATTACCAATGTCATCGGCACCGGGAAAACCCAAATTGCGGTATGCTTCGGGTTCGATGGATCGGTAGCGTACCTTTTTTCCTAATGCTTTGCTGAGAGAGTCTGCCATTTGCGAGCCAGTCAGGTGTTCTCCCGCAATACCTACACTTTTACGGATAAACTTTGGGCCCTGCTTAAAAATGCCAAAGGCACACTTGCCAATATCCTCGGCCGCAATACCTGGCAGTTTCTTATCATCCATGGGAAACGTTAAATACAGTCTACCATCTTCTTCTTTTTGGGGGCCGGAACCGAAAGAAATCATATTGTCCCAATAAAAGGAAGTATGAAGCAGTGTTACGGGCAGATCCTGCTCAGTAAAGAAGGCGTTAGCCTCTCCCTTGGCATCCAAATGGGGAACTTTATATTTTCCCATAAGGGTTGGCATCCGATCGTCACTAAGTGGTACCCATTTACGGGTATCCTCAAGCGTAGACCAGATTACGTGCTTCAGGTTGGATTCTTTGGCCGCTTGTGCCATATTCTGGGCTTGTTTCAGTTCTTTCTCAGGCGAAAAATGTTCCCAGAAGAAGGTCACAAAAATGCTCCGTATGCACCTTTAAACGCTTGACGCAGACTTTCTATATCATCTAAATCTGCTTTTACAACCTCGGCACCGAGAAAAGCGAGGGCTTTGGCTTCATCTGATTGTGGATTCCGCGTTAATGCACGCGCGGTATACTCACCGTTCTTGTCATTGATGATGGCTCGTACTAATCCACCACCCTGCGCTCCAGTAGCGCCCACAACTGCAATTATTTTCTTTTCCATTATCTTCCGATTTAGAATTAATTAATAGAAAAACCATTAGATAAGTTACTACATATTACATCACCGAAAAATAGCACCGCCAACAATAAATTTGTATACAGGCCTCCTAAGTGTACTTCCAGTTAAAATCCGCATAACCATTTAAGTAATGAAATCAACTAACTAGTTGCCCGCTCAATGGCAGTAAGTTACAGGCACACTGTTAATTGTTTATTAAAATTTGGTTAGTAAAAATATTACCAGAATCGAACCTTATCCTTACAATTTTACCAGGTAAACCTTTTTCAGCCGTGCACTAAGTTGTAAGTTTGTTCTCAGAAACCATCTTTTATCTTCGAAGTTACGTGAGGTATAACATTATCATGTTGTAAATCGGCTGCAGGCCAGCCATGAGCTTTCATTGCGGGCAGTTATAACAATATTAATAGAATCAACAAGGCTGTAATTGAGAGGTGTAAGCGTAATACTGACGCGCATATAAGAACTATAAATCAAAGGCCATGCTGGGTTTCATCATCCCCTGCGGAAATGCAATAAACTGAAAATTCCCGAGACCCGGGTAGGTGCAAGGCGGACCCACATAACTAAACCCCTTCTTTGAAAGTAGCAGGAATCCATTATGAGAAGCTAAAAGAAATGTTAATCGGGAAACTTAGAGGTGTTGTTAGCTAGGGTAACCGAATAAATGTATTAGTGTAACAATCGAAGCACTCATCCTGCAATATTAACGTATCCACTCCTGAAAATTCTACACGTTGATTGAACAGTTCGGCGGGGCCTTCAGATTTATACTGGATAGTTACATCGCCGTTGGTACTGTTAAGTGAATACCGACCCGTGCTGAAAACCGTATCAGCCCGGAGGTAAGAAAAGCGATTATTGCTGTAAAAGGTAATTTGGCTGGCAGTAAAATTTTCAGATTCCGGTGTTAACGTAACGCCCCCCAATACCACCGTAAGATCGTATTAGCTCCCACTGCCCCACTATTCTGATATCGCTGTTGTCAGAATCTGTCACTGAACATGAGATTAGAAAAAAAAGCGAAAAGAGTAATATTACAAATCTACATTTCATGGAGTTCGTTCTATTAAAATTGAACACTCAATATATTGATAAAACTTTGCGAGAAAGGCAACTAGATAAGTGTGGTTCAACATATTTATAGGTTAACTATACAAATCAAACATCTTGTTTAATTGTACCTTGCCTCAAGTAATATTTGCCGTAAGGTAATGCGCCATTAAAAAGTTCTTCTGGTACACCCTCAAGTCGGGAAGTTAAAGCTGACTCTTGTTTTTAAAAAAGCTCGATCATAAAGACCCTCTTATATAGATTGATATTTTAGACACTCACATCCTTTCATCATAGCCAGTGTTAACAATAGCATAACCACTCAGTAGTTTATTCCAGATAATTAAATGTATCAACCATATTATATTTTGGATCTCCGCTCATAAAATCTTTGAAAAATGCGGTATGGCTTGCGCCCATTAATATAAATACTCGATCATCATTATCTAGCTCAAGTCGGTTCATGTTTGAGTACATTCTAAGATTTCTTTGATAATATTTTGCTGCTTCATCTGCACCCTCAAATCCTTTTTGGGTTCCTGCGTGTGAAAGCATATCGGCATTTACTGCTTTAACGAAATCCAAAAATCTATCACGATTCATTAAGTTAAGTTTTTCAGTCAAGCTTAAACTATCCATATTCACATCTATTCTGGGATAAAACTTCATCGGATCCTTGTAGTATTTATTGTACCATTCAGGATCTATAGCGTTATCTATTTGATGCCCAATTCGGTAGTTATATTCCATTTTATGGTCTATCCCATATATCCTCTTGGTCTCGCTTAGTCTTCCCAATTCATACGCCAAAAGTTCTATTTCAGAGGGGTTTTCAAAAACGGTATCAGGATTGCTAACATAATTGCTGTATTCTCGCTGAATCTCCTCATTGTACCTAGGTTCCCGCTCAACGAGTATTACAGTTGGTTTAAATTCAGAAAGTTTTTTCGCGACGGCATGAACCTGCTGCTGATTCTTTTTATCGTGTTCATCAAACTCAGTTTTCTTGGCATCAGAGGTAAAGCCCATATGGAAAGTGCCAAAATTTAGAACTTGAACTTTATCCTCAGCATTGTCGCTTTCAGTGGCTGTAGTATTTTTTATTTCATTTTCGGTGCAGGAGAAAAGGAATATAACTCCAGAAATCAGAAGGCACATTTTTAAGTATTTCATAATAACCGTTTTTTTGGTTGGCTTTACATCTAGTTACCAATTAACCAATAAACTAAATATTTCTAATTCTTTGCGTCTACACAAGAATACCAACTTAGCCTATTAATGAAATTACTCTTTTGTTCCAAGGTTTGGCAAATATAAAAAGCCCGACCCGCGGATGTACCACGAATCGGGCTAAATTTTAAAACCTGACTAACAGGCTAAAAACTAAAGACTATTGCGGTCCGCTTGAAAGGTCGCGAATGGTTTCGGTCAGCTTCTGAACCTTATCTTGATCAGAAGAAGACTCAATCTGCTGTTCAACCATCTGGGCTAATTCGTTTAGCATATCTGACCGCTCAGAGCCGGACGCTTGTTCAGCAGCACGCAATCCCTGCCGAATTTGATTAATGTTGCCAGCTTCAACCGCTTCGTCGCGATGCAGCTGATCAACATAGGCATGAGCTAACGCAAATGTTGTAGGCCACGTGTAGTGCGGCTGATCCTGTGGGTTAAGCTGTTCAAACTTGACCGTGTTAGCTGCAGCAATCTCGTTTTCAGTGATATAAGGGCTGGGTTTCAACTCCAGAATATCAAGTCCCCGAGCAATTTCGGAGCTAACAATAGCGCCATTGTACCAGTATACCGACCAGCTTCCGCCCATCTGCATCTGTTCGGCGTTTACCGGACCGCGATCAAAGAACGCAATCTCAACCGGGTTTTGTGGATCGGTCCAGTCGAAGATTGAAATACCGCCCTGATACCATGCTTGCACCATCACTTCTCGTCCCGGAATAGGAATGAGAGAACCATTGTGAGCTACGCAGTTTTCCAGCTCAGATTGAGCTGCTGGAAGCTTATAATAGCTCTCAAAGTTCATTTTTTCGCCGTCTTCAATAGTGAAGATCGCATTGGCGCCCCACTCGTAAGGGTCAGCTTCGCGGCACTTTGGTTGTCCGCCTCCGCCCCATTCATCCGTAAACAATACCTTAGAGGCATCATTGCTGAATGTAGCTGAGTGCCAGTAGGAAAAGTTGGAATCGGCAACAGCGGCCAGTCTCTTGGGATTGGCAGGTTCGCTGATGTCAAGCAGCAGCCCATACCCTTCGCAGGCACCGCCGGCCAGACCCATAGCGGGATAAAGCGTAATGTCGTGACACTGATTGGGACCTCGCTGCACTTCGGTTTCATCACCGCCATTATTACCCATCATCTGTGCAATAATATCCGGCAGGTTCTTTCGAAGCTCAGCACTGTCAGCAGCAGTTGGTTCGCCATCAACACGTTGGCTTAAAAGCTGTTGTACAAAGCGATCAGGTAGTACGCGTGGCGTTCCCTGAATATCTACAACAAACTTGCCGGCTTCCCGAGCTTCTTCAATCTCTTCCAAGTCAGCTGGTGACAGACCATGGGTAGGCGCTTCCGTAAGGTTTTCAAAAATACGGGGCGAACTCACAATTTTGGAGGCCTGCGGATTGTCCAGCGGTACTTGTATAACCTCAATTCGGAATAAAGCCGAGTTAGGATCATCTGATGGCATCGCATCTGAACAGCCTTCAAGCTCTTCATTTGGGCGTACAGGGGCAGACCCGGAAATGTATACGTAGATATTATCTGGATCCTTGCCGTCAGTGAGCAGTGAGTGCGTGTGCGATCCGCGGCATGTCTGCACGTTGGCAATATATTCGGGATTCTGAATGTCGCTGATATCAAAAATGCGGATACCACGCAGACGTTCGTCACTCACGCGTTCATCCACGCCCTCCGTGCCGCAGTCGAGACGGCCGCCGAGTCCTTCACCGGAAACAAATAACAGGTTGTTGTATACCGAAACATCACTTTGTGACGCCGGACATACATATTGCTTAACCAACTCAGGATTGGAAAGGTCAGAAATATCCCAAACCAGGATTCCATTATAGTTTCCCTGAATGGCATAATTGCCTTTAAATGCAAGGTCTGAGTTAGTCACTCCGATAAAATCTTCGGGTGGCGGCGTTTCGGAACGAACGGTCATGTTCCAAACAGCGGATTCAGCATCAAACAAGCCGGCGCCAAGGCCTACGCGTGGGTCGGGTGTGGGGGCCTCAACCTGCGTTAAAGGAGCAGGCGTAGTTGTAGATACATTATTTTCTGTGGTCTCCTGCTGCATGCTCGATGAAGGCGCACAAGCGTACGCAACCATGGCAATAAGCATTGCGGAGAGCAATAACTTAAAAGTTGTTCCCGCTGCCGAAAAAGCCGACAATGGAGAACGAACGGTATTATTTGGTCTCATATTGAGGTGTTTAAGGTTTGAATTAGACTGCCCTGCAACGGTCCGTTTAAAGAAAGATGCAAGACGGGTGATTGTAAAAAAGGTGACCGTTAGTCTGATTGCATACGGTCGAGCATGCGCTGCATCCGCGCTATTTCAGTCTGTTGGTCTACATTAATTTCTGATGCCAGTTTAAAAGCTTGGTCCTCAAGGGCGGCGCCATCCTGGCTAAACAAGGTTTCTACCATTGTAACGGCCCCTTTGTGGTGATCAATCATGTATTTGAGAAACAGGCGATCAAATTCTCGGCCTTTGGCGTTTTTTAATTCTTTTAGCTGTTCCATGCTAAGCATTCCGGCCATATTCATGTGGTCGGAGTGATCCATTTCTGTACCGGTAATTTCTAGATGCAGCCCATGTATTTCAATTTTTGGTACTGGTTGATTACGCTCGCGAAGCCATCGCTGCATCGTCTGTATCTCATCTTTTTGAGCATTAATAATACGTGCTGCTAATGTTTTAACCTGCGGACTTGACGCATTTTCAGGAGCCATGCGCGACATGATCAACGCCTGCGCGTGGTGCCCGATCATCTTGGTCATAAAGTTAACGTCGGCCTGTACGAACTGCATCTTAGCACTGTCTTTACGGGCGTAGAAAAGTGCTTCGCGGTCGCTCATCTTGTCGTCGGCGGTGGCCTGCTCCTGGCTTACCTCAGAGCTGCCTTTGCATGCCCATGTACCGGCTAAAAGTATAATAACCAGTACATAGCGAAGGGAAGAAAATACTTGCATAAAAATGTATCAGTTAACTGAATTAAGAATAGAAAATCGAATTGTTGTAGCAGTATATGAGCTACTACGTTATTATACTTCTTATGTTGCAGAAAAACCATAGCCCGCCAAAGGTTTTTACAACCCTCAGTCTCTTGTACTTCTGCCAGATCGTGCCGAGTTTATTACTCGCTTGAATGATGCATCATTTTTTAGAATTTTCACTGTTTGGGTGATTAAATGGTATGGAATTTATAGGCGGATTATATCAAGGTGATTACTGGTTTGCCCGCTTTCTGCTTCAGCGGGCTATCGGGTTCATATATCTCCTGGCCTTTATAAACGCCCTCAACCAATTTATTCCCTTACTGGGAGAGGATGGACTGCTACCTCTCCCCGATTTTCTTGAGCGTATGACGTTCAAAGAAAAACCCAGCATTTTTCATTGGTACTACTCCGATCAATTTTTCAAAATTGTGGCGTGGAGCGGCATTGCACTGTCTTTGCTGGCCATTAGCGGCATTACCGATTCCAGGTCCATTTTGGCTTTCTATGGTTGTATGGCTGTTATTATGGATACTCTATCTTTCAATCGTAAATGTGGGTGTTATTTTTTACGGTTTTGGATGGGAATCTATGCTGCTGGAAGTCGGCTTTTATGCTATTTTCCTGGGGCCTCTACACTGGGCAGCCCCCGTTCTTGTCATCTGGATGATTCGCTGGATGTTGTTTCGGGTTGAGTTTGGAGCCGGGCTCATTAAGATTCGCGGCGACCAGTGCTGGCGCGATCTTACCTGTCTCAATTATCACCACGAAACGCAGCCGCAGCCCAATCCGGTAAGCTGGTTTGCCCATCACATGCCTGAGTGGTTTCACAAATCGGAAACATTCTTCAACCATGCTATTCAACTTGTAATTATTTGGGGCATTTTTTTGCCACAGCCTATTGCCTCTATTTCAGCAATACTCATAATGTTATCTCAAGGTTATCTTATTCTTACAGGTAACTATTCATGGCTGAATCTGCTCACCATATTTCTGGCATTAAGCGGATTAAGTGATGGAATCATTCAAAGC